>JACDEC010000210.1 GCA_013816645.1 Planctomycetota bacterium | reverse complement strand
CTGCATGAGCGCGCGCTGCCCGCCGCCGCGCTGCTCTGCCGGATCAAGTCGCTGGTGTTCACGGCGCTCGCTGGCCTGTTCGCCTCGCTGCCCGCTACCCAGGCGCGGCGCTGCTTCGCGGTCGTCGAACGCCGCAAGGCGGTGCACCCCGCGCTGGCGCACATCGAGGACCGCCTCGGCGAACCGATCTCCAACCGCCAGCTCGCCGCGCTCTGCGCGATGACCGAGGACCGCTTCATCCGCCGCTTCCGCGACGAGGTCGGGCAGACGCCCGCGCAGTTCGTGCTCGAACGCCGGGTCGCCACCGCGGCGCAACGCCTGCTCTTCACCGACGATCCGATCGACGCGATCGCCGAACGCAGCGGCTTCGCCAACCGCTTCCACTTCAGCAGGATCTTCGCGGCGCGCATGGGCGCCCCGCCGGCGGCGTATCGGCGCAAGGGCCGGGCCTGAGCTCGTTCGGATGGCGCGCTGGCAACGCGACCAGGGCCAAGGACGTCAAGGCGGCCGACGAACTGGCCGGGAGCTGCCTTCCTGGTCGACACGCTCTCCCGCTGATCAGCGTTCGCCGCGGCGACGCTGCTCCTGTTCGGCGGCGATCTGCCTGACGAGTTGGCGCATCGCCGGCGCCCAGGCCTTGAGCTTGGCGGTGAACTGCTGACGGATGGCGATCATCTCCTTGAGATCGTAATGGAAATCGCACGCCGCGTTGGCGATCGCTACGCCGGTGCGGTTATCCTCGGCCACCGCGGCCATCAGCAGGACATGCAGCTCGGTCTTGAGCAGCCCGTCGTCGTCGATGGGGATCTTGAGCGAGTCGGCCACCGTCGCGGTCCCGTAGGCGTGCGCCTCCCACGCGCACAGCGCCTCGAGCCGTTCGCCGTCCCAGCGGGCGATGGTCCCCGCCGCGGTCTCGCTGCGCAGGCGGTGCGCGGTCTTCTCGCTGATGTCGTCGACCAGCCTGGGGTTGAGCGCGTCGACCAGTTCGCGGTCGCTGACGCGGTCGATGAGGTTGGCGATGGCGAGGGCGAGCGGCGACATCATGGCAGGTATCTCAGCGGGAGGTGCGGATGGTCAGGTCGCGGAAGCCGACGGCCCCGTGGTCGACGAACAGCGTGAGACCCCGCGGCTTGGCGGTCAGCAGCACCGGGTTGGCCACCACCCCGGCGACGCTGATCGCCAGCGTGCCGCGATCGGCGGTGATGACGAACGGCCACTCGGTTCCCGGCAACGCCAGCGGGGAGTCGGCGACCGGCGATGCTCCTGACTTCACGTGTTTGATGAAGAGGTAGCAGGTACCGGCCAGGATCTTCACCGCGGCCTCGCAGGATCCGTCGTCGGCGAGTTCGATGCGCAGGCCCGCGGAACGGAACGCATCAGGCGAGTCGGCCGCGGCGAAGGACCACATGACGCCTTCGATGCGCCAGGACGACGACGGCAGCGGCCGGAAGATCGATCCGGTACCCTGGCCGAGGATGCCCTCGGCTTCCTCGTTGACCCCCCAGCCGGGACCGGCGACCCAGTCGGCGAGCGCAGTGGTGAACTCGGGGCGCACCAGCGGCGTCGCCGCGGCGAACTCAGCGGGGCCGGTCGCTGGGCCCCCCGCCGGCGGCTCGCTGGGTTGGAGCGCCGGCGGTTTGGGCGCCGTGGTGACGATCACCGGCCGGACGCTGGGACCCTCGCTGGTGGGTGCTTCCACGATTTCACCGCGGGAACCCAGCTCACGCATCACCCAGCTGCCGATCGAAAGCACGATCAACGCGACAGCGAACAGCGCCAAGGGATGCAGCAGCCAACGGCGACGCGAAGCGCCACTGCTCGGTCCCGCGGCGATCAGCGTCGCGCAGCTGGCGACGATCTGGTCGTAGTCCTGCGGTCGTTCGGCCCGGTCCTTGGCGAGCATGGCCATGACCAGCGACGCCGTCGCCGGAGCGATCGTCGCGCGCAGCGCGCGCGGGTCGGGCGGTGTACCGCGGACCTTCTCGGCGATGATCTCGGCGAGGCTGGTGCCGCTGAACGCCGCCTTGGCGGTGAGCGCGTGGAAGAGCACGCAGCCCAGGCCGTAGATGTCCGCGCGGTGGTCGACGGCGTCGGGGTCGTCGAACTGCTCGGGCGCCATGGTCGCGGGGGTGCCCATGATCGTGCCTTGACGGGTCAGCGCGGCATCCGCGCCGCCAGTCGGACGAGCCAATCCCAGGTCGACCAGCTTCGCGGTCCACGGTGCGCCGACGCCGGCCTCGGCATGGCGGGCGAGCAGCACGTTCTCGGGTTTGACGTCGCGGTGGATGATCCCCCGGCCATGAGCGTAGGACAACGCCTTGGCGAGGTCGCCGCACAACCGCAGCGCCTCGAGCTCGGGCAGCGGCCCGTGCTCGCGCACCCACTGCTTGAGGTTGGGACCGTCGATGTACTCCATCACCAGGAACGGTTTGCCGTCGCCGGTGATCCCGGCCTGGTAGCAGCCGACGATGTGCGGATGCGCCAGACCGGCGAGGATCTTGGCTTCGCGCTGGAAACGCTGGACGTACTCGGCGCCGGCGGCGGCGTCGATCAGCAGCAGCTTGATCGCGACCGGCCGATCGAGGTAGGTCTGGCGGCCGCGATAGACCACGCCCATGCCGCCGCGGCCGATCTCGCCTTCGATGGCGACGTCGGCGATCGCCGGGGGCGCGCTCGCGCCGGCGTCGCCGGCCATCGCCGCGGTGACCGCGGTCTGCTCCATCTTGCGCGTCCGTTCGTCCGATCCGCTCATCGCGGCGCTCCCAGGCCGGCGAGCACGGCGAGCAGGTCGTCGACCGACGGCCGATCGGTCATCGAACCGCCGACGTAGGCGTAACGGACGACGCCGGAGCGGTCGAGGATGATCGAAGTCGGTTTGGCGAGTTCGTACTCGATGCCCAAGGCGCGGACCAGGGCGAGATCGAGGTCGAGCGCGATGAGCAGGCCATCGCTGCGGACGCCGAGGCTCTGCACCGCTTGCAGGAATACCGGCACCGACTCGGCGGGACCGGGATAGACGAAGACCACGTCGGTGCCGCGCGCGGTGAAACGCGCCATGGCCTGGCTGATCGCCTTGGTCTGCGCGGCGCAATAGATGCAGACCTGGCCGGAGAAGCCGCGCAGCACGACCAGCAGCACCTCGCGCTGGCCCTGACGTTCGGCCAGATCCAGCACCGAGCCGTCGGCGGCGAGCAGGCGAGTGATCGGCAACGGCTTGCCCTCGAATGCGCGCGGCTCCGGTTTGGCTGGCGTCGCGGCGAAGTAGCCATCGCCGGCTTCGACGCCACGGGAGTAGGCCGCGACCAGCTTGCCGACGTTCGCCTCTTCGCGCTGGGTCCACAGGCCGGGCAGCACTGGCTGCGGAGCGACGATGATCGAGGGCGCATCCGGGCTGGCTGCCGGCGCAGTCCCGTCGGCGACCAGCTTGCCCTGTTCGTAGAACCGCCAGCCCGGCGTCTTGCTGCCAGCGACGAAGTCGCCCTCCGCGAGCATCACGCCCTGCGCATCCCACCAGCTCCAGGCCCCGTCCTGGCGGTCGGCACGGTATTGGCCACGCGCCTGCGGCTTGCCGTTGGCGTGGAAGAACTCCCACGGACCGGTGCGCAGTCCGCGTGCGTAGGCGCCGCGCTGCTGGACCGTGCCGTCGGCATACCACCAGGTCCACGCGCCATCCTGCTTGTCGTCGAGCCATCCTCCGGCGGCCTCGCGGCTGCCGTCAGCGCGGGTGAAGGTCCATGCGCCGACGCGCTTGCCGCCCACCAGCTGACCGGACTGCTTGGGCTTGCCGTCGGGCCAGGTGTTGGCGAAGGGCCGGGGGGCGCACCCGGATACCATGGCAACGACCACGATCAGCACGGCTATCAGCTGACGCATACCCGCCTCCAGGCGGAGAGGCTAGCAGGCTGGTGAGAAATCGCAGCCGGCTAGTGTCCTGACTCGGAAATCCTTCACATCTGGCTTGGCCGCGATGGCCGTCTGCTGCGTTGCGCGAACCTTGCGGTAGCGCTGCTACCGCGGCGGTTCGCGCGCCTTGCATCCAGCCATCGGGGCCGTCGCCATCTGCAAAGAATTTCCATGTCAGGACACTAGGCGCCATCGGTAGTATTCCAGATGCTGCGCACTCATGAGTTGATGCTTCGACAAGCCTGTCCCTCCTCGACTGGTAAATACGACAGGCCTGGCAGCAGCGATCCCATGCTGAACACGCGACGCCCGACGCACGCGGCGGAACTGAGCGTGGATGTCCTCGCTCAGCAGTCCTTCACCAGCGTTTCGCCCGCCCGGCGACGGAGACCCCATGAACGCATCGATGTCCGATCAGTTGAGCACCGCGACTCCCGCCACCTATTGGGGCATGAGCCGCAACACCTACCTCATGCTGCTCCACCTCTCCCAACTCAGCGGCTGGGTCGTCCCCTTGGCGGGGTGGATCCTGCCGGTGGTGATGTGGGTGAGCTTCAAGGACCGCGACGCCGAGGTCGACGCCCATGGGCGCAGCGTGCTCAATTGGATGATCTCCTCGTTCATCTACCTGGTGATCAGCGCCCTGCTCTGCCTGGTGCTGATCGGTTTCGCGCTGCTCTTCGCGCTGGCCATCTGCGCCCTGGTATTCGCCGTGCTCGGCGCCGTGAAGGCGAATGACGGGGTGCGGTGGGACTATCCGCTGAGCATCCGGTTCTTCCGCCAGAACCACGGCTGAGCCTGCGCGTCACGCCGGCGCGGCTTCGAGCCCCGCCGGCGGCGACGACGCTCCTCCACGGAGCCTCCCCTTGCCCGTTGCAGGTCAGGCTGCGGTGGGGACCATCACCGCGATGACCCCGATCAACGCCTTCCTGCTCGAGCACGGCCTGCGCATCGCCGGCAATCCCTGCGTCAGCCCGGATTTCTGCTTGGATTGGAAGGGTTTGTCAGCGCGTCTGCGCAGCGGCGAGAAGCCGGCGGAGACCCCGCTCAAGCGCTACCCGCTCAGCCGCTTCGCCACCGCCGCCGGGACCTGGGAACTGGTCGAGGACGGCCACGGCGACCACGGCTGGATCCTCGAACCGGTCAAAGGCAAGACGGGCAAGAGCGAGAAGAGCGAGACCTCGAAATCCGTCGTCGTCGGCAAGGTCAGCGACGGCATCGCCATCAGCGAAGGGCGCTCGGCCTTCCCGGCGACCTGGAGCAACCTGCTCGCGCTCAAGAACCTGATCCTCGAGCACGACCCCGAGAGCTCCATCTTCCCGGCTGCGCGCGGCAGCCTGCAGACCTCGTCGATTGGCGTCGGCGCACGCTTCACCACCCTGCATTGGCCGGCCGTGGAATGGGCGATGGCCGCGCTCGGCACCAGCCTCACCGCCAACCAGAATTCGATCCCGCGCGAACTGGTCTACGACGTCGACGAGATGCTCGCCGACCGGCTCGACAAGGTGCCGTTCCCGTTCATCGGCGGCGAGGTCCCCGAGGGACACCAGGGTCAGAGCGTCGAAGGCATGAGCCACGGCGCGGTGCTCTCGAAACTCAAGACCGGCTTCCACCGTCACCGCCTGGCCTGGGGCTTCAACGCCGACCACCAGCCGATCGGCGGCAAGTTCGACGCGCGCGAGGATCGCCTGGTCACCGGCTGCCTGCTCGCCAGCTACATCACCTTCGACCTCTCGCCCGAACTCGCCGCGACCACCGCCCCGGCCAAGCCGGCGGCGTGGGTCGCCGAGCACGTCCCGGCCGCGATCGTCGCCAAGGTCAAGGCGCGGGTCGCCGAGGCCGGGGTCAAGCTCAAGGAATCCGAACTCGCCGAACTGCTCGCCCGGGTCTGGCCGGCGATGGCCAAGATGCAGGCGCGCGACCGCAAGTACGCCGCCGCGCGCGAGCAGGCCTTCGTGCCTGCCGGCCGCGCCTACTTCCGCGAGCTGTCGATCGACGAATTGCCCGGCCTGACCACGCC
>JACDEC010000209.1 GCA_013816645.1 Planctomycetota bacterium | reverse complement strand
CAACAGCACGTGCGATTCGCCGTCGGCGACGCGGTCGATCAGCGCGGCGTAGTCGGCGTACTGGGTGACCGCGACCTGGGCCCGGAAGGCCCCGGCCAGGTCGCGCCCGCGCAAGGCGTCGAGACCGAAGCGGGTTCCCACCGGCAGGGGGGCCAGGCGCGCGACCAGGCGGGCGAGGATGCGCGATTGGGCATCGCGGATCGCCGCCGCGCCGCGCGGTGGGCGCGACCACCGGGACCACAATGGCAGCACCGGGGTCGCGAGCGAAGCGAGCATGACCATGACGTATGCTCGCGCAGGCGATGAATGCCCCATGAAGGTCAGATCAAGGTGCGACATCCCTCGCCAGGAACATCATCGCTTCTTGCCCGCGCGTTCACGCGGCGCACATCCGCGCGGCGATCGTGCGTCCAGGAGGATCCGCATGATCACCGCGACCGGTCCAGGCGAGCGGCTGCACCAGCACCTCTTCACCGCGCTCCACGGTCATGCGCTGGTCTACAACACCTGCTGGGAGGACCCCGCCCTGGATCGCGAGGCCCTGCGCATCGTGCCGGGGGACGTCATCGCCATGATCACCAGCGCCGGCTGCAACGCCCTCGACTACGCGCTGCTCTCGCCGCGGACCATCCTTTCAGTCGACGCCAATCCACGCCAGACCGCGCTGCTCGAATTGAAGATCGCCGGCATCAGAAGCCTCGATTTCGCCGATTTCTTCGCGATGTTCGGCGAAGGCAGCTGCCCGCGCATCCGCGAGCTCTACCGCGACGCGCTGCGCCAGCACCTGTCGGCGCCGTCGCGGGTGTTCTGGGATCGCCGGCTCCATTGGTTCCTGGACCAGGGCTGGCAGCGCAGCTTCTATTTCCGCGGCCTCGCCGGGACGGTCGCGCGCCTGTTCGATCTTTATCTCGGCCGTCGTCCGCGCCTGCGCTCGGCGATCGACGATCTGCTGGAATCCCCGACGCTGGAACGGCAGTCGGCGATCTACCATGAGCGGGTCGAGCCGCTGCTCTGGCGCGGCGGCTTGGATTGGCTGCTCTCCCGCCAGGCGACGATGAGCATGCTCGGCGTGCCGAGCGCGCAGCGGCAGGCGGTGGATGCCAGCCACGGCGCCGGGCTGATCGGCTTCATCCGCTCCGCGATCGCCTACGTCTTCGCCCGCCTACCGATCGCCGACAACTACTTCTGGACGGTCTACCTGCGCGGCCGCTACACCCGGACCTGCTGCCCGGAGTACCTCAAGCGCCACAACTTCGCCAAGCTCAAGGCCGGTCTGGTCGACTGCATCCAAGCGCAGACCGGTATGCTCACCGATGTCCTGCGCCAACCCGGCGAGCGCATCAGCAAGTTCGTGCTGCTCGATCACCAGGACTGGATGGTCGGGCACCAGCCCCAGGCCCTGGTCGATGAGTGGCAGGCGATCCTGGCGCGCGCCAGCGGCGCGGCGCGGGTGATCTTCCGCAGCGCCCACAACGACGAGCGCTTCCTGGACGCGGTCGACGTCGAGCACGCGGGCCGATGCGGCCGGCTGCTCGACCGGCTATCCTTCGACCGGCGCTTGGCCCAGGCGTTGCACGCGCGCGATCGCGTGCACACCTACGCCAGCTTCCACATCGCCGATATCGCGGCATGAGCCTGCTCGCCGACCTGCGCACGATGAAGGCGATGGTCCGTGGACGCGGTGACGAGGCGGCGCCGCTGAAGGACCGCCTGGAGCGCTTCTACGCGGATCAGGCCGAGGATTACGACCGCTTCCGCGAGCGCATGCTGCACGGGCGCGACGAGCTGATCGCCCTGCTGCCGTCCCCACCCGGCGCTCGTCTCGTGGAATTCGGCGGCGGCACCGGCCGCAACCTCGAGCGGTTCGGCTCGCGACTGAATCGATTCGCTGATGTCGAGCTGGTCGACCTGTGCCCATCGCTGCTGAGCGTCGCGCGCAGGCGCTGCGCACGGCTGGGCTGGAGCAACGTCCGCTGCGTCGAGGCCGACGTCACCGCCTACCAGGCGTCGTCCCCGGTCGACGTGCTGTACTGCTCCTACAGCCTGTCGATGGTGCCGGACTGGCGGCGGGCGATCGATGCCGCCCTCGCTGCCCTGGCTCCCGGCGGGGTGCTGGGCGTCGTCGACTTCTTCGTCAGCGAAGCCGATCCGCCGCCTGGCCGCGCCCGACACAGCGCCTGGTCGCGGTGGTTCTGGCCGCGCTGGTTCGCCCACGACGGCGTTGCGGTGCACAGCGAGCACCTCGCCTACCTCGCATCGCGTACCATCCGGCTGTCGCTCTGGGAAGGCACCGGGCCGCTTCCCTACCTGTGCGCACGCGTGCCCTACTACGTGTACGTCGGTCGCAAGCCGCCGGTCTGATGAACTCAGGCGGCCTGTTCACCGCGGAGCATCGCTCCGGACAGCACATCGTCGACGCTCATCAGGGTCCAGGCGCCGTCCTGGTACTCCAGGGCGGTCCCGTGCTCGACCCAGTCGCCCGAGTTGTGGTAGCCGATGGTCCGCCCATCGATGACCAGCTCGCGGGATACCGGCTGATGGACATGCCCGCAGACGATGGCGTCGCAGCCGTTGGCGTGGGCGTGTCGCGCCGCTGCCCGCTCGAAGGCCGCGATGTAGGATGCCGCGCCCGGTATGTGGCGTTTGATGCGCTGCGACAGCGACGCCGGGCGCAGGCCGAGCAGCCGCGTCGCCCGGTCGGCGAAGCGGTCGATGTACAGCAGGACATCGTAGCCGACGCCGCCGACGCTGCGCAGCAGCCGTCCGCCCATCGCCGCCTCGATGCCGTCGCCGTGCTCGAAGAGCACGCGCTTGCCATCCAGGTCGAGGAGCAGTTCATTGGCGATCGCGACCTTGCCGATCATCGACCCGCACCAGCGGCGCAGCGCGCCATCGTGGTTGCCGGTCAGGTAGGTGACCTCGGTGCCGCTGGTCGACCAGGCGAAGAAGCGCGCCAGGATCGCCGCGTGATCGTCGGGCCAGTACGAATTGCGGATGTGCCAGAGGTCGAGGATGTCGCCGTTGAGCACCAGGCGCTTCGGCCGGACCGAGTCGAGGTAGCGCAGCAGCGACCGAGCCTGGCACGACGGCGTTCCCAGGTGGATATCGGAGAGGACCAGGAGCTCGAGTGCGCGGATCGGCATGGAACGGGACCTCGGGGATGGCTTGGAAATCCTCTACGGTCACTATAGCCCCCTGGAGCAAGGCCCGATGAAGGGGACGGTAACACGCGATGAAGTCGACGATGGTCTCGGCGGATCCGCATCCGCATGAATCCCCGCCTCGCTTCCATCGAGCGCATGATGTTTGCGCATGCCCAGCGCACGCATGCCCGGCGCACGCATGGCACGAGGCCGCGCGCCATGTCAGTCGCTCGGCCTGGTCCGATGAACGGCCGGCTCTCACGCCTGTTCGCCTACGCCTTGTTCCGGATGGCCATCCCGCGCCGCCCATGGCGGCTTCCCGAACTTCCCGGCGCCGAGCAATTCACCGCGCGCTCAGTCGATGGCGTGGCGCTTGCCGGGTGGCTGGTGCGCAACGCGCGCCGCCGCGGCACGGTGCTGATCATCCATGGCTTGACCCGGGACTGCACCAGCGACGGGATCCCCGCCTGGGGCGAGCGTTTCACCGCTCGCGGCTTCGCGGTCGCAGCCATCGATCTGCGCGGCCATGGACGCTCGCAACCGGCGGTGCCCGGCTTCGGTTCGATCGAAGCCGCGGATGTGCGGGCCGGCAT
Organism: Planctomycetota bacterium; assembly: GCA_013816645.1. Taxonomy (GTDB): domain Bacteria; phylum Planctomycetota; class UBA11346; order UBA11346; family UBA11346; genus JACDEC01. Next base: position 2,196 of record JACDEC010000209.1, on the reverse strand, counting down.
CGATGCGTGCGTCGCCGCCGGACTGCCGCAACCATTCACGGTGATCGGCGGTTCGTTGGGCGCGCTCGCCGGGCAATGCGCCGCGATCGAGGATGCCCGCATCGCCGCCCTGGTGCTGCTGGCGATGCCCGCGTCTCCCACCCATGGACTGATGGTCGGCGCGCAGGCGGTCGTCGCGCTCGCCCGACCCGAACTGCGCGCCCATGTCGGCGTCGCCTTGGCGAGCGTCATCTGCCTGGGATTGTCGGCCTTCGCGCGCGGCGCTGGCGCCATCGGTCGGCTGCTCGACCGGGCCCATGGTTTCCCGGCCTTGCGCTCGGCCGATGTCCTGCGCCGGCGGATCCCTGCGCAGCGCCCGCTCGTGCTCAGCATCATCGGCGCGGCCGATCCCTACGATTGGCGCGCCACTGCCCGGGCCTGGCGCCGCTGGGCCAGCGCCGACGCCAAACCGTTCAAGCGCCCCGCCGAGGCTCCCCACCAGGCCGCCTGGTTCGTGCTGGCCCCTGGGCTGGGGCACCCGCCGATGTCGCCGCATCTCCTCGAATGGGCCGGACTGGGGCCTTTGCTCGACCAGTTCCTCGAGTTGGTCGCTGTTCGGCATCAGCGCCAAGCCCCGGAGGCTGAAGCTGGCAACTCGCGCCTGATGCTTGATCACCCGGCTAATTGATCGGCAATGCAGATCGCTCGTCATTCATCGTTCCCACGTGTCATTACCGACGTAAGACGCTTGGGTTAGAACGCCGGTACTGGTAGGCGCAGTCGCCGGTATTCACGGCATCTTCATCGACGCCACACCTGCTCTTCGGTGCCCACTGCACTATGCAGGACCCCCATGACCTCATCGACCCTCTGCCCTGCGTGCCATGCCGAGCGTCCCGAGGGTCTCAACGGCCCCTGCGTGCACTGCGGGCTGCGCATAGGCGCCCAGCAACCAACCATCGTGTTGAGCGATACGCTCACGGCACCAATCATTTCGCCCGTCTCGATCGACGCCGGCTTCCCTTCCGGGCCGACCCTCGACAGCCGGTCTCCAGACCTGGGCGGCGAGTCGACCAGGCGCATGGGGATCCCTGTAGCGGGGTCGGAGCGGCCCACCGACAGCTTCACACTGATCGAGGAGCTCGGCCGCGGTGGCATGGGGGTCATCCTGCGTGGCCGGGATCGCCGCCTGCATCGCGATGTGGCGATCAAGGTGCTGCGCACGCCGGAGAACGCCAACCAGCGCGAGCGCTTCGTGCGCGAGGCGCAGGTCACCGGCCAGCTCGAGCATCCCAACATCGTGCCCGTCCACCAGTTCGGCGTGGATGGCTCGGGCCGCATGTTCTTCGCGATGAAGCTCGTGCATGGGCGCGACCTCGGCGAGATCTTCGAACTGCATCGCCGCGATCCACCGGCCGCCGCCGAGGAATACCCGCTCCCGAAACTGGTCGGCATCCTCATCCAGATCTGCAACGCCCTGGCCTTCGCGCATGCGCGCGGGGTGATCCACCGTGACCTGAAACCGGCCAACGTCATGCTCGGTGATTTCGGCGAGGTGCTGGTCATGGATTGGGGGCTGGCCAAGGTCGGCGCGACCCGCGTAGCCACCGGGCGCGCCGACAACCAGGAGCGGCGTACCCCGGTGGCGGTCCGCGATGGATCGAGCACCAGCGACCCGACCATCGGCTCCAAGGACCCCGCGCGCATCGTCAGCGACCGACCCGACGATGCGGTCACCCTCGACGGCGCCTTGATCGGCACGCCGGTCTACATGTCTCCAGAACAGGCGCGCGGGGACCTGCGTCGGATCGACGCGCGCAGCGACATCTACGCGCTCGGCGCGATGCTCTACGAGGCCCTCACGCTGCAGGCACCGGTCGCCGGCGGCGCCATCAACGACGTGCTCGCCGCGGTGACCTCCGGGGCGATCCTCTCGCCCGAACTGCGGGCGCCGGGCCGGGAGATCCCCACCGACCTGGCGGCGGTGGCGATGAAGGCCTTGGCGACCAATCCCGACGAACGTTATCAGAGCGCGGCGAGCTTGCGTCGCGACCTCGAGTCCTTCCTCGAGGGTAGGGCGGTCTCGGCCCACGTCGACAGCCCGGCGCAGATGCTGGTCAAACTCTACCGGCGCAATCGTCCCGCTTCGCTGGCGATGGCTGTCGGGGTGGTGGCGGTCATGGCCGTGATCGCCGCCAGCTGGACGGTCAATTTGCG
>JACDEC010000208.1 GCA_013816645.1 Planctomycetota bacterium | reverse complement strand
TGCGGGTCCAGGGGCGAGAGCCCCTGGCGGGCGTAGCGGGCAGAGCCCGCGAACAGCAATCCCCCGAGGCGGCCTGCGCCGCCGAGCGGGGACAAGCCTGGTCGAACGCAGCGAGACACGACGGCGCAGCCGGCGTCGCCAGAGGCCCGACCGCAGCCGCAGGCTGCGGCGATGCGCAGCATCGCCCCGCCGCCCCGGCGGGGTCGGGACTCGGGCGCACGCGAAGCCTCAGCCCAAGTACTCGCCCATCACCAACGTGACGTCGTCGTACTGCGCCGCGCCATGGGTGTGCTTGGCCAGCGACGCGAGCAGCGCGTCGCGCATGCCCGCGAGCGGCGCGGTCGCCTGGCTGCGCAGCACCTCGACCAGCGCGTTGTCGCCGAAGTTCGCCTCGTCCCCCGCGTGGGCCTCGATCACCCCGTCGGTGACCAGAATGATGCGCTCGCCGGCGACGAGTTGGCAGTCGATCTCGACGAAGTGCTCGGAGAAGCGGTCGAGCTCCATCATGCCGATGATGCCGGGGCAGGCCTCGATGCGGCGCACGCTGCCGTCCGGGGCGATGATCGCCCCGGGGGGATGACCGATGTTGAAGCCGGAGAGGTGGCCGGCGTTGGTCAGTTCGATCACCACCGCGGTCAGGAACATCGAGGGCGGCAGTTCTCCCAGGCACAGCACGTTGAGCGCCTCGAGGAAGGCGCGCGGCTTGAGTCGACGCGGGTAGAGCACCTTGCAGAACGCCTTGAGCATGCTGACCACCAGCGCGGCGGGCAGGCCTTTGCCGCTGACGTCGGCGAGCACCCAGAACACCGCGTCGTCGCGCTGGTCGTAGTCGTAGAAGTCGCCGCCGAGGGTCAGCGCGGGCTGCCAGTGCGACAGCCAGCGGCTGGATCCGACGATCTGCTCGGGGCGCTTGGTGAAGATCTGGTCCTGGACGCGCTTGGCGGCCTGCTGCTCGTGCTCGACCAGGCGGCGCTGGCCTTCGAGCCGGCGCAGCTCCTCGCGCTGGAACACGTTCTCGAGCGCGCGGCCGACCAGCTCGAGGATCTGCAGGTGCGCTTCCTTGAGCGCCGCCGGCTTCTCGAGGTTGTCGCAGAGGATGATGAAGCGGATCGCCGAGTTGACGAGCACCGGCACGCCGATGATCGAGCGCACCTCCTGCTCCTGGATGGTGCGGCCCCAGTCCTGGGCGACGTTGCCGACCTCCTCCATCAGCACCGCGCACTGGCTCTCGAGCACCTTGCGCGCGAAGCTATGGCTCATGTAGGTCGGCCGGCCGTTCTTCGACGACGTGTAGCCCTGCTTGAGGTCGCCGCCCACCACCTCGAACAGGCAGAGCCGGGTGACGGGCAAGGCGGTGAACAGCGTATCCAGGCTCTGCTCGATCATCCGCTCCTGGTCGGAGGCGAGGATCTTCTGGATCGCCATCAGGCAGGAGAGCAGCGCCGGCAGCTGGCCCTGGTCCTTGAGCTCGGGCAGCTCGCCCTCGCGGGTCAGCGAGCGCTGGGCGCGGGCGATGAATCCGGTGGTCGGCGGATCGGTGGCCGGCTCGATGGTGGTGGCTGCGGCCATGGCGCTCGCCAGGCCTTCGACGCGCATCAGCGTCGAACCGACGACGACGGTGTCCCATTCCTTGAGCTTGGCCTGGTCCTGGCGCAGACCGTTGACGAAGATGCCGTTGGTCGAGCTGCGGTTGTTGACGGTGAGCGCCCCGGCGTCCCACAGAAATTCGGCGTGCAGCCGGCTGACGTTGGGCTCGTTGACGCTCAGCTCGCAGGCGGGATCGCGCCCGACGCGCAGCGGTTCGTCGAGCCGCAACGGGATGATGCGTCCCTTGAAAGGTCCAGTCAGCAGGCGGAGGCTCGCACCCATATGGCCATCTAAATGATTGTCAGGTGGATTGCCACCGTCCGGAAGTCTGGGGTCGACGATTGCCACCAGTCCGGAAGTGCGGAAGTCCGGAAGTCCGGAAGTCCTTCTGTTCGCATGGTGGTCGCGGATCAGTGACGACCCAGGCGACCGCGCTGCCAGCTCCAACGCCGACCGCGCGTACGACCTCCGATTCAAGAGACTTCCGGACTTCCGGACTGGTGCCTTTGCTCCAGACTTCCGGACGGTGGCAATCCGCTTCAGTTCACGAACGTCGGCAACGGCGTGTCGCTCTGGATGTCCGCCCAGGTCTTCTGCTCCCAGCGACCATCGGCGACCAGCATGCGCATGATGATGTCGTCCTTGGTCTTGTTGGGCGTGCCGGCGGTCGAACGGATGTAGACCTTGTCAGTGTAGGTCTTGGTACCGCCGGCGCCCGGATTCGGGCCGTTGACGATCTCCCAGAGCAGGCGGTTGGCGCGGTTCGGCACCGACCAGGCGTCGAGAATGTGCTGGCCGAGTTTCATCACCGCCGGTTCCGTGAACGGCCCGCCCGGCGCGGTGCCGACGGCCAGCTGGACGGTGCGCAGCTCGATGTACATCGGTTTCTTGTCGGTGACCGGGTCGCGGTAGAGGAATTTGTACGGGTCCTTGGCGAAGTCGCTGCCATCGGCGGCGGCGCCGAGCATCGGGTAGGTCGCGAGGTACTGGTCGAGCGCGACCTGCAGTTCGCTCATCAGCTTGATCGTCGAGAAGCGCTTCTGGCGATTGCGCAGCAGGCTCAGGGCCGGGAAGAGCAGGCCGGCGAGCATGGCGATGAGCCCGACGACGACCAGCATCTCGATGAGCGTGAAGCCACGGCGGGAACGTACCATGCCACCCATTGGACCCGCGGCGGGGGTCAGCGGAAGCCGCGCCTCCACCGGGTGCGACCCGGTGAGGCACACCCCGGGCCTCCATCGGGCGGGTGACGCATGGCCTCAACCTGCCTCAGCCCTGCTTGGGCCCCTGGCAGGCGGATCCAGCCGCCCCGGTCAGACGATGCCCAGCGCCCGGCCAGCCAGGTAGCCGGCGGTCGCCATCAGCGCGCCGATCGACGCCCCGGCGGCGACGTCGCTGGGGTAGTGCAGGCCGAGCACCAGCCGCGAGCAGGCGACCAGCGCGGTGAAGGGCACCAGGATCCACGCCCAGCCCGGATGCACGCACACCGTCAGCACGGTGAAGCCGACGGCGTGCAGGGTGTGCCCGGATGGAAAGCTGAAGCGGTCGAGCGGGGCCACCGTGCGGCGCAGCGTGCCATCGACATCGCAGGGCCGCGGCCGCCGCGTGCTGCCCTTCAGCCAGCGGTAGACCAGGGTGCTCAGCGACCCGGTCAGCGCGAGCAGCATCGACAGACCCCAATCGCCGGCGCCGTGCACGATCGGCAGCGCCAGCATCAGCGCGTACCAGAACACGCCGTCGCCGAGCCGGCTGACCAGGGCGAAGCCCGCACTGCCCACGCGCACGTGGTTGATGCGGTTGAAGGTCCCGCAGGCCGCCAGATCCCAGCGCTGCAGGTTGTGCAAGGTCAGCTGCATACACGCTCCCGGGCGGAAGTGAGGATGGCTTCGAACTGATCGATGATCGACGACCACGACTGTCCGCTGGCGCGCACACAGGCTTGGGCGCCCATGCGGCGGATCCAGGCGAGATCGCAGGCCGCCTCGACCGACATGCGGATAAATTCGTCGGCGTCGTCGAACGGCGCGAGCATCCCGCTGACGCGGTGTTCGATGTGCATCGCCGGCGCCGCATAGTCGAAGGCGACCACCGCGAGGCCGCTGGCCATCGCCTCGAGCGCGACGTTGCCGTAGGTCTCGGACAGGCTGGGATATAGGAAGAGGTCGCCGGAGGCGTAGTGCTCGGCGAGCGACTCGGGGTCGAGCGCGCCGGTGAAGCGGATGTCCGGGTTGCCCGCGGCCAGGCGCGCGCGCTCGGGCCCGTCGCCGACCACCACCATCACCACATCGGGACGCACGGCGCGGATCGCGCGGAAGGCCTGCAACGCCAGGGGGATGTTCTTCTCGGCCGCCACCCGCCCGACCAGCAGGCAGACCAGCGCGTCGGGACCGATGCCCCAGGAATCGCGCAGGCGCTGCGAACGCTTGGATGGCCGGTAGAGCTCGGCATCGACGCCGCGCGACAGGGTGTGCACGTTGCGGAAGCCGAGGCGACCGAGATCGCGCGCCTGGACCGCGGTCGGGACCAGGGTCGCGCGGGTGCGGTTGTGGAACCAGCGCAGGTACCGGGCGACCGAACCGTAGAGCAGTCCCAGACCGTAATGACGGGTGTAATCGTGGAAGTTGGTGTGGAAACCGGAGGTCACCGCGATGCCCAGTTCGCGGGCGGCGCTCAGCGCCGACAGGCCGAGCGGCCCCTCGGTGGCGATGTGCACCAGGTCGGGCGGGGTGCGCCGCCAGCGCACGAGCAGGCCCAGGCGGGCGGGGAGGCCGAAGCGCATGCCGACGTAGCGGGGCACCGGCAGGCTGGGCAGGGTGATGTCGCCATGGGCGTCCGCTCCGACGTCGCCGTCCTGGCGCGGCCGCACCACGGTGACGCAGTGGTGGCGCTGGCGCAAACCGTCGACCAGCCGCCCCAAGGTCATGGCCACGCCGTTGATCTCGGGACGCCAGGTCTCGGTGACCAGCGCCACACGCATCGACGCGGTGGTCCGGGTGGGTGGATCCATGAGCGCTGCGACATCGATCGTGCCGGGGTGCATGGCTCGATGATACGCGGCGCGACCAGCGCCCGATGAATCCGCGATGAAGAACCAATGCCGTGCGGGCAAACGACCTTGTGGCGTCCTTCATCGCGTCTTGATGCGGTCGGCGACACTGGGCGACCCCCGCAACCGCGGAGGCCAGGAGGCGCAGATGCATTCCCCAGCCATGATGGCGCTCGCCGAACTGTTCGCCGAGAACGGGCACGATTGGGAAACCCGCGCGGCGCTGGTCGAAACGCTGACCGGCCGGCTGAGCGTCAGCGCGCGCGCCGCCGACCTGCTGCTCGCCGACCTGGTCGTGGGCGGTTGGCTCGCCGAGGCGACGATGTGCTCCCAGCGCAACGAGCGCATGGTGGTCGAGAGCGCCTATCTCGCCAACGCGACGCTGCGCGCCTGGGCCACGGCTCAGGTCCCGGCCGCGGTCTTGCCGGCGACGTCGCTGTCGCTCAAGTCGCGCAGGTAGACCTCGAAGCGCGTGCCGTCGGCGGCGCTGTGCAGCATCACGGTGCCGTCGAGCACCTGCAGCAGGTGCTTGACGATCGCCAGGCCGAGTCCGGTCCCGCCGGTCTGGCGGCTGCGGTGCGAGTCGATGCGGTAGAAACGCTCGAAGATGCGCTCGCGATGCTCGCTGGGGATGCCGATGCCGGTGTCAGCGACGATGATCACCGCCTGCCCGTCGGCGCGCGCGGCGACCCGGATGTAGACCGATCCCTGCGCACGGTTGTAGCGGATGGCGTTGGAGACCAGGTTGCCGACCAGCTGGCGGACCAGCTCGGGATCGGTGCGCAGCGGGACCGACCGCGGCGCATCCAGGGTGAGCGATACGGTCGCGGTCTCGGCGACGGCGGCGAACTCGGCGACGACCTCGTTGGCGACGTCGATCAGGTCGCATGCGACCGGGCGCAGCGGCCAGGCCCCCTGCTCGAGCCTGGAGAGCGTGAGCACATCCTTGACCAGCGAGGCCAGGCGGTCGGCGTGCCGGCCGATGCGCTCGACGAAGGTGCGGGCGTTGGCCGGGTCGGCGAGCACCCCCTCGGCGAGCAGCGTCTCGGTGAAGCCCAGGATCGAGGTCAGCGGCGTCTTGAATTCGTGGCTGACCGCGGCCATGAAGTCGCGCCGCGCGGCTTCCAGGCGCTTGATCTCGGTGAGATCGTGCAGCACCAGCACCACCACGTCGTCGCCCGCGCGCACGATGCGCGCGCGCAGATGGCGGTGCTGGTGCTCGAAATCGACCGATGACGCCGTGCGCTGCGCGCTCCAAGCGGCGGCGATCGGTTCGCGCAACGCACCATTGGGCAGCAGTTCGT
>JACDEC010000207.1 GCA_013816645.1 Planctomycetota bacterium | reverse complement strand
CGCCCGCGCTGGGGCAGTTGCGCGGCAAGACCCACGCGGCAGAGCTGGAGAGCGACATCGCCCGCCTGCCGCTCGGGATGCGCCTGTGGAGCCGCATGGGCTATCCCGGCATCGCATTGGTGCACACCGGCCGTGCTGACGCCTACCGCGCGCTCACCGCGCCGCATACCGGATCCGGCGCCGACCCAGTCGAACTCGTCCGCCAGTGCGCCGGGCATCTTGCGTTGTCGGCGGACCTGATCACCCGCCTGCTCCTCGAGGAGATCGAGATCCCGCTCCCCGCGCGCGCGACCGTGCGCCAGTGGGGCGGTCGGGTCCTCGCCAGCGGCGTGGGCTCGGCGATCATCCCAAACCATCCGCTGTCCGGCGCCGTGATCATGGACAGACCGGACGCGCCGCAGGGCGATCTGGTGCTCGTGGGTCATCGCTTCGACACCCCGATGGTCAGCGACACGCTCGGTCGCTATGGCCGACCGCCCGGGCCGAGTTCGATCCAGATGAGCGGGAACTACGTTCCGCAATGTGGCCTGGCCGGCGACGACGGTCTGCTGCGGTGGGTGAAGGACGAGGGCGCTCCGGTCCAGTCGCTGTACCGCTCGACCGGGCTCGGCTGGGATCCGCCGCAGAACGTCAGCCTGGTCTGCTTCCGCGCCGATCCGCTGGTCGTGCTCGACCGCATCAATCCGCGCACCCTACAACCGTGGGCGGCCATCGATGTGGTCTCCCGCGAGAGCCTCGCGGCGCCGGCGTCGATCCTGGCGTTCGATGGCATCGCGGGCGTTTCCGCATGCTTCGCCCCGCCCACCGCGCATCTCTACGTGCGCCTCAAGGGGGGTTCCGTCGAGAATCCCTTGAGCAACGAGGTGCGCGCCGTCCTGATCGGCGATCCCATCGCGGGCGGTTCCAGCCGCGACACCCAGGCCGATGGGCTGGGCTACCTCGCCGCCGACCGGCCGTTCCTGAACCATGTGGCCCACGAAGCAGCGACCTCGCTGCTGCGCATCGACCGGCCACGCCTGGAGCAGCAGCGTCGCCACGGCATGGCCGATGCCCCGGCGGTCGAGCGCCAGCGCGCGGCGCTCGCGACTCTCGCGCGCGCTGGCGATGCGCAGGCCACCGACCGCGAGCGCCTGGTGGCATCGCGGGAAGCTGCCGCCTTCGCCCAATCGGAGTACGCCGGTTTGCGCTCGGCGGTCGAGCAGGCGGTGGCGAGCATCGTGTGGTTCCTGTTCCTGCTCGTGCCTTTCGCCATCGTCGCGGAAAAGCTGTCCCTGGGCGCGACCGACGTGCGACGCCAACTCTGCGGAACCACCCTGGTGTTCCTCGCCGCATTCGCCGCGCTCGCCGCGCTGCATCCGGCCTTCGCCCTGATCAACAGCCCGACGATGATCCTGCTCGGCTTCGCCATCCTGCTGATCTCGCTGGCGCTGTGCGTGATGTTCCTCGGGCGCGTCGGCGACAACCTGAGTGGCCTGCGCGCTCAGCGCGGCTCGGTCGATGGCACGCGCGTCGATGCGCTCGGCGCGACCGCGACCGCGTTCCTGCTCGGTCTCAACGGCATGGGTCGGCGCAAGGTCCGCGCCGGGCTGACCTCGGCGACGCTGGTGCTGATCACCTTCGCGCTGATCTGCTTCAGCAGTGGGCGGGCGACCGTGGAACGCAGCGCCACGGCCGTCGGCGATGCGGCGTACCAGGGGCTGCTGATCAAGCCGGGCGACCAGTCGGGGGTCGGCGACGACGAGGTGTCCGCGCTGCGCACCCGATACGGGCACCGCTTCCCGGTGCTGCCGCGCTACGCCCTGTTCGGCTCGGAGGACGCTTCGACGCGACAGCGCAGCAATCCGCGCCTCGAGGTGGCGCGCCCCGGATCCACGGTGCGCGGCGCCCAAGGTCGGACGCTGCTGCAGTGGGATCCCCGGGACCCGTTGCTGCGGCGCCTGCGCCTCGCCGCCGGCAGCCTGCCGAGCGCTCAGGCCAGCGACGACACCGCAATGCTGATCCCCGCGGCGATGGCCGAGGAGATCGGACTGGGCGCCGACGAGTTCACGGCGGGGCCGGTCGCGATCACCCTCAATGGCCGACCCGCGTCGGTCAGCGGCATCCTCGCTCCGGACGGTCTCGTCGGCCTGCGCGATATCGACGGCCGCGGCCTGCTGCCCTTCGACATCGAGGCCATGACCCGCGTGGTGCGCAACCGCGCTGGCCAGGTCGTCGCCACCGCGGACGACCCGGTGATCGACGCCGATCGCGCGCTGCTCGTGGTCGGCGCCGGCGCCCTCGCCATCGAGGCCCCGTACGGGGAGCGGCGTACGGCCAGCTGCGCGGTGGTCATGGATGGGCTGCCCTACAAGGAGGCGCGCGAATCCATCCTCGGTTACCTCGATCTCTCCGGGCGCCTCACCGCATATGGCCTCGATGGCGCCGCGTTCATCGGTCACAGCGGCGATGCGCGGCGCGGAGGGGGTGGCGTGGACCTGATCGTGCCGCTGGTGATCGCGGCCTTGACCGTGCTCAACACCATGCGCGGGTCGGTGTACGAGCGACGCGACGAGATCGCCGTGCTCAACGCCGTCGGCATCGCCCCCCGCTACATCGCCGCGATGTTCTTCGCCGAGGCCCTGGTCTATGCGGTGATCGGTTCGGTCGCCGGCTACCTGCTCAGCCTGCTGCTGGCGCGCGTCCTCGCCCTCGGTGGCTGGAATTCCGGGCTCGATCTCGATCTGGCTTCGCTGGCACCGGTCTACGCGTCGCTGATGGTTGCCGGCGTGGTCGTGGCCTCGACCTGGTTCCCCGCGCGCCAGGCCGCCGAGATCGCCGCCCCCGCCGACGAGGCTGGCTGGAGGGTGCCCGATCCGGTCGGCGACGATCTGAGCCTGGAACTGCCCTTCGCTTTCGATGCTCGCGACCGCATGGGCGTGCTCGCCTTCCTGCGCCGCTACTTCCTCGATCACGGCGAGGGCGGGTCCGGCGCGTTCCAGGCGGACGAACCTCGCCTGGATGCGGAGGGGGACGCCAGCGCGCCGATCCCGCGCCTCGGCGCGCGCATCTGGCTCAAACCGTTCGACCAGGGCGTGGCCCAGGACCTGGAGCTGCGCCTGATCCGCGACCCCCACGGGGTCGACTCCATCGCCCACCTGACGCTGCGGCGCGCGAGCGGCACCCGAGCGGCGTGGATGCGGCTCAATCACCGGTTCCTCACCGGATTGCGCCGGCATTTCCTCTACTGGCGCGCCATCGACCGCGGGTCCCGTGACGAACTGTTCGACGAAGCCTGCGCAGTCGCGCACGCCGATGCCGCGCGCCCCGCGGCTGACAAGGAAGCCTGACATGGCCAACGACGCGTTGGCGGATCGCGAGCTGCGCGAATACCGCGATCTGATGAAGCCGCCCTCGCAGTTCCGCGACGGCTTCGGCTGGACGACCATCGTCGGCATCATCTTCTGCGGCGTGGTGATGATGCCGGGTTCGATCTACCTCGGGCTGATGACCGGCGGCGGCATGGGCTCGGCCGCGACCTGGGTAACGCTCATCCTCTTCAACGAGATCGCGCGCCGCTCGCTGCGCACCATGAGCGCGCAGGAGCTCGTCGTCCTGCTGCGCGCCGCCGGGTTGATCATGGCGGGCAGCGCGCTCTTCCCCGGTGGTCCTTTCGGCGGTTTCGTCTACCGCGCCTACCTCGTCACCAGCGACGCGGTCCGCGACGCCGGCCTGAAGGACGCCTTCCCGTCGTGGTTCGTGCCCGCGGCGGACAGCCCGGCGGTGGCGGCGCGCGAGCTGTTCCACATCGACTGGATGGTGCCGATCGTGCTGCTGGTGGCGTGCTGGCTGTGCGGGTTCGTCGCCCGCTTCACGCTCGGCTACTTCTTCTTCCGCGTGACGTCGGACATGGAGAAGCTGCCCTACCCGATGGCGCCGGTGCAGGCGCAGGGAACCATGGCGCTGGCCGAGTCCGATCAGAAGCAGCCGATCACCAGCGCCAGCCTCGCCGCGCCGCGTGCGAGCGCCGGCGGCAGCACGCGCTGGAAGCAGTTCTCGCTCGGCGCGACCATCGGGCTGATCTTCGGCGCGTTCCAGGTCGGCGTGCCGGCGGTCACCGGCCTGTTCCTCGACAAGCCGGTGTTCCTGCTGCCGCAGCCGTTCGTCGACCTCACCCGCCTGGTCGAAGGCGTCCTGCCCGCGACGCCCTTCGGCATCGCCCTCGATCTCGGCGTGATCATGCTCGGACTGGTGCTGCCGTTCTGGGCCGTGGTCGGCACCTTCGCCGCGATCGTCCTGACCATGGCGCTCAACCCGATCCTGCACGCGTCCGGCGTGCTGTCCTCGTGGCAGCCCGGCATGGACACGATCAACGCGACTTTCGCCAACGAAGTCGACTTCTGGATGAGCTTCAATATCGGCGCCGGTTTCGCGATCGCCGCTATCTCGGTGTGGGGGACCGCTCGCGATCTGCGCGCCAAGCTGCGCGAGATCCGCGAGCGGCGCTCCGTCGACGGCGAACCGGGCGGCCTGGCCGAGATGCTCGCCACCCCGCCGGGGCGCGGCGACTACCCGCTGTGGATGGCGTTGGCGGGTTATGGCGTCAGCGCGGCCGTCATGGTCTTGTTGTCGTGGAGCCTGCTCGGATTCGATCCCGTCATCCTGGTCTTCCTCATCGTCTTCGCCTTCGTGTACAGCCCGTTGATCTCGTACGTCAATGCGCGCTTGCTCGGCATCTCGGGCCAGTCCGTCGACATCCCGTTCGTGCGCGAATCGGCGTTCATGCTCTCGGGCTCGCGAGGCATCGGCGTCTGGCTCGCCCCGGTGCCGATGGAGAACCTCGGCGGCCAGGCCCAGGCCTTCCGCGTCAATGAACTGACCGGCGTGCGCATGTGGTCGATGGTGAAGACCGAATTGATCGGCGTGCCCATCCTCTTCGTGCTCTCGATGGTCTTCTGGGCCTTCATCTGGAAGGCCAATGCGCTGCCCTCGCCCGCGTTCCCCGCCGCCGAGGTCGGCTGGAGCCTGCAGGCCAAGCGCGACGCGCTGCTCTATTCATCCACCTTCGTACCGCCCGGTCAGGAGCAGGCGCCGATCCTCGACAGCCAGTTCATGCGCGCGATCCATCCGCGCATCGTCGCGACCGGCTTCGTCGGCGCGACGGTCGGCTTCGTCGGGCTGACCGCCGCCGGCGCCCCGGTCCTCTTCGTCTACGGCATGATCCGTGGACTCGGCCAGCTTCCCCACTACCTGCTCCTCGAACTGGTGGGTGCGCTGGTCGCGCGCTTCTATTTCGAACGGCGATTCGGGCGCGATGTCTTCCGCACCATGGCCCCGACGCTGCTCGCCGGGTATTTCACCGGCGTCGGGCTGATCAGCATGGCCACCATCGCGCTCATGCTCATCCAGCAGGCCGTCGCCGGACCGGGACTCTAGGATGGCCAACCCGGAGATCGGTTCGACGCGTGCGCTGCCGCTCTCGGTCGCCATCGAGGTGGTGACCCAGGGCCTGCGCATTCGATTCGGCCGCAGCCTGGTGACCATCGCCGGGGTGGTATCGGGCATCGCCTTCCTGGCCTCGGTCCTGACCAGCGCCTTGGCCCGCCACGGAGTCGCGCAGATGCGCGAAGCCGCCGACGAGGCCGTGCGCATGCAGAACCTCATCGAATCCGAATCGGGCCCGCTGCGCGGCCGCGGCGTCGCCGTGCTGGCCTGGGCCGCGCCGTCAGCTGCGGAGACCCACCTGGTCGATCACCTGCGGGACCAGGGGGTGCAGATCGCCTGGTACGCAGCGGATCCGGCGCTGAACCCGCCGGTCGGCGCGCGCTTGGCCAGCGATCCGCCGGCCGCCGCGGAGGGGGCCTTCGCGGTCATCGTCGTCGGAGAACCAGCCGGGGTGGCGTGGCCGGAGGTACTCGCGCGCGCGGCGCGGCCAGTGGTCGCGGCGGTCATCGTGCCCGCGCTGCCGACCTC
>JACDEC010000206.1:3825-6004 GCA_013816645.1 Planctomycetota bacterium | reverse complement strand
GTCGAGCCGAGCCGATTCCAGGGCGACGGCGCCGTCGCCGAGTCCGGTCGCGACCGCGGCGAGATCCCCTTCGAGACCGGTCAGCAGGCCGGCGATATCGGGCAGCCGCGCCGCCGCCCAGACCGCCGCCTGGTGCGCGGTCGCGGCACTGACCGGGCTGCGGTCGCCGGCGATGGTGGAGACGGTGACGCCGCGTGGCAGCGGGTGGGACGCGAGCTCGGTGAGGAACTCGCTGCCCGGCGCGAGATCGATCGCGGCTTCGCCGGCGCCGTCGAGCACCGCGCCGAAGAGCAATCCGTCGCCGCTGAGCGTACGGGCGAGCTGGTCGCGGACTTCGGAGGCGAGCTGCCAGCGCGCCAGGGACGATCCATGATTGGGCACCGCGACCAGCACCAGTTGACCGACGTCTGGCAGCCGCTCGCTACCCGAGCCGTCGTCGGCGTACCAGCCCGATCCGGCGAGCAAGCCACGGCACACCAATCCACCCATGCTGTGGCCGACCAGGCAGATGCGGGACAGGCCGCGCCGACGGGCATCGACCAGGGCCGCGCCGAGCTCGGCAATCGAGGTCGCGATCGGCTGATCGTTGGCGTAGCGGAACTCGACGACCCGGTGGCCCACCGCGGTGAGCGCCGGCGCGACCTGCGACCAGCAGTCGCCGGGCTCGTCGAGCCCGTGCACCAGGATCACCGCGCGTTCGGGGAGATCGACCGTCGCCGCCGGCTTCGTGGCGCCACCGTCGTGGACCCACAGCCCGGTGCGCGCCGCCATGGTCGCGGCCTGCCCGGGTGCGAGGCGACCGACGAGCTCGCGCATCGCGCTGCGTAGCCGACGTTCCCCACGCCGCTGACGCAGGCGATCGAAAGCCACGATCAGCTGGTCGCCGTCGCGCCGCACCCGCACCGCGCCCTCGCTGGCCTGGGCGATGACCCACGCCTGCACCGCGCCAGCGGCGCCGTCGATGTCGATGGTGCCGGGAACGTCGCGACGCAGCTGCCCGCCGTCGCCGCCGAACCGATCGACCACCGCGCCGAGCAGATCGCCGAGCCGGATCCGGCCGTCGCTCACCGGCAGGGCCAGCGTCCGCTCCAGCGGGGTCTCGGCGCCAGCGGTGATCGGCGCGAACGCGGCGAGCAGCAGGATGGCCGCGACCGACCAATCAGCGCGCATCGAGGTGTCCGGCATCGTTGATGCACAGCACCCGGCCCGGGCGGATGGTCGGGTCGGTGTGCGGATTGGTGAACGGCTGCACTCGCGAGACGCCGGTGTTCTCGTGCGACAGCCGCCAGAGCTGGTCGAGCGGCAGTCCGAGGACGTGCGCGAGGTAGGCGCCCATCGAACCGCCATGGGAGACGATGAGCAGGCGGCCGCCGGGGTGGCGCTGAGCCAGGTCGGTCATCGCCGGGGCGATGCGCTGCTCGAGGTCGAGGTAGCTCTCGCCGCCGCCGCGCCGGTGCGCGGGGTCGCGGCGACGCATCCAGCCCGACCACTCCTCGGGATGGCGAACGGCGATCTCATCGAAGGTCAGTCCCGACCAGCTGCCGATGTCGATCTCGCGCAGCCGGCGGTCCTGCACGACCGGCAGGCCGACGGCCGCGCCGAGGATCTTGGCGGTCGCGACCGCGCGGCCGAGATCGCTGGAGTACAGCGCGGTGAAATGTTGGCCGACCAGCCGCGCGGCCAACCGCACGACCTGCTCGCGGCCACGCGCCGAGAGCGGGTATTCCGCCTGGCCCTGGAGCACGCCGCTGCTGTTGCCTTCGCTCTCGCCGTGGCGCACCAGCCACAGCTCGGTGCGCGACAACGCATCGCCAGCGGCCTGGACATCCTCGGGCAGCGAGGCGGGGGCGCTGGTCGCGTGGTCGTTCGGTTCCGTAGTCATGCCGGAAACCATTCGGGTTCGTTGCCTGGCGTCCACTTGATGTTGCAGCCCAGGCTGGGTTTCTGATCCGCGGCCGGCGCCCCGCCCGCGAGTACGGCGTCCATCGCCGCCGCGAGATCCGCGCCGGTCACCGCCACGGGCTGCTCGGTCTTCGGCCTGCTGCCGTCGAATCGGCCACGGTAGACCAGCCGGTGGGCCCGGTCGAAGAGGAAGAAGTCCGGGGTGCAGGCCGCGCGATAGGCCTGGGCGACGCGTTGGTCGGCGTCATGGCAGTACGGGAAGGCATAGCCCGCCGCG
>JACDEC010000206.1:0-3815 GCA_013816645.1 Planctomycetota bacterium | reverse complement strand
GCCGCGCCCGCCTCTGCGCGCATCGCCGCTGGCCCGTCGTCGGGATAAGCCACCGCGTCGTTGCTGCTGATGCCGACGATCGCCACGCCTTTGCCGAGATAGTCGCGGGTCACCACGGCCAGCTGTTCGCGGATGTGCTTTACGTACGGGCAGTGGTTGCAGAGGAACACCACCAGCAACGGCTGGCCTGAGAAGTCCGCGCGGCGCACCGTGCGACCGCTGACCGTATCGGGCAACGCGAAATCCGGGGCCACGGTTGCGAGCGCCAGCATCGTCGAATTGGTACGGACCATCGCGCCTCCGGCCGGGTATGGGAGCGGAGACGCCGGGGGTGTCAATCGATAGGAGGGTGCGACATGCGGCGTGCGGTGAAGATGGCTCCCACTTCGCACGCCGCACCTCGCACGTCGCACTCTCTGCCTATTCCAGCTTCACCCCGGCGAGAAATCCATGCAGCTCCTTGAGCTGCTGCTCGCGCTGCACGCGCAGCTGATCGATCTCGGTGTTGAGCTTCTCGAGCTGGGTCTCCTGCTCGTTGAGCTTGGCGAGCAGGCGCTGGTAGTACTGGCTCTTCTGGTCGACCGTGCGCATGTTCTCGCGGATGCGGTTCTGTTCCTGGGTGACCGCGCCGACCTTCTGCTCGCGCTCGTTGATCGCGCGGCCGGTCTCGTCGAAGGCGCGCTTGAGCGCGGCGGCCTTGGTCAGGGCGTCGCGCACGGGTTGCGGGATCGCGCCGGACCGGGCGTAGAACTCGATGGTCGGCACGTCCATGTCGACCACCGCCACGGTCTCGAGCAGCACGACCTCCTCCTTGATCACCAGCTTGGACGCGGCGCCGGCCTTCACGTCGCCGCGGAATCGGTAGAGCGCGTCGGTCTGCTCCTCCGGCTTGGGGCTGTCGACCAGCTTCCAGCCCGCCTTGAGCGGGTGCTCGATGATCACGCTGCGGTCCTTGTCGGCCTTGTTGTCGAGCACGTAGACCTGGGTGGCGATGCGCTTGCGCTTGAGCTCGAGCACGCCATCGATCAGCCGACCGCTGAGCAGCGATTCCTCGTTGGTCTCGTTCTCGCCCTGGACCAGGACCTGGAGATCGATGGCGAAGCTGAGCAGGCGGTGCTGGCCGGGCGGCAGGTCGTCGATGCGCGCATCGCCGGAATAGCCGCCGTCGGCGAGTACCGTGATCGGGCCCTGCAGCAGGTGCTTGCCGGTGCTGTTGGTGAGCTTGGCGCCGAGCAGGGGGTGCTTGGCGAGCACCGAGCGGTTGTAGATGCTGACCCGCTCGGCTTCAATCGCGTCGGTGATGATCGGGATCATCGCCGAGCGCTGGCGGGGCAGCGAGATGCCGGTGACGGTGTATTGGAAAAATTCACCGAGCTTTTCAGCGTTGGCCGCCGATCCCACACTGCTCGACGGATCGAGCATCTGTTGCGCTTCGCCGCGTTCATCCATCTCCATGGCGCTGTCGGCCATGGCCATTTCGATCGGGGCGGCAGAAGGCGCCGACAGGCCCGCCTTGGCAGCCATTTTGCGCTGCCGTTGCGGCATATTGCGTGAGAATTCTCCGGCCTCCTTCTTGCCGGCAATCGCCCCACCGTAGGTTTGCGGGCGCAGGCTGGCGTAGAGCTCGGGTTCGACCACCGGACGCGGGATGTACAGGGGCTGGTAGAGGTCCTGGACGAAGGAGATCGGTCGGCCGCTGACCAGCGTGAGGTCGATGCCGTTCCAGTCGTTGTCGGTCTGGTTCTCGACGATCGCCCAGCCCTGCATCTGCGGCTTGGCCGCGGGATCGGCCGGCAGCACCAGGCGGTACGAGGTCTTCCACACCGGCGCTTCGACGACGTAGCCGAGCCGGACGCGGCGCTCGCCGTTGCCGACGAAGCTCACCACCACCGGTTTCTTGTCCTGGTCGCGCGCCTGGGACAGCGCTGCGAGCGCCTTGTCGAGCTCGGCCTTGAGTTCGGCGTCCTCGAGATCGAGCTGGCGCACGTCGTCGAGCGCGACCGCGCGCACCGTCGCCCCGGCGATCAGGTTGAGCACCCAGACCTCGATGGTGGTCTGCGGATCGCCGACCACCTTCTTCTGCTTCTCGACGCCGAGCACCACGCCCGAGATCTTCTCATTGGCGACGGTCACCGTGACCCGCGCGCCGCGCAGCTGGTTGAGCAGGTCGCCCAGGCTGGGATTGCCCGAAATGTTGACCTGGAAGCTGGCCAAGGTCTTGGTGATCGGATCCTGCGAGGGATAGGCGATGGTGCCGACCTTGCCGCCGTCGAGATCCTGCACGACCAGCGACTTGAGGATGTCGTTGATCTGCGCGGTCTTGAAGCGCAGTTCGGTCGAGGCGTTGCCGGCGACCTTGCCGGCGTGCTCGAAGTAGCCGACGCCGCTGGAATAGAGCACCACCTTCTCGACCGGCACGGCGTCCGCCCCGGGTAATGCCGGCAGTCCGATCGCGGCAGCGAGCAGGGTGGCGGAGAGGGGGAACAGGCGGCGTGCGGACATGGTCGACCTTTCGGGATTGCTTACTGAGACGGCCGTCCCGGCCGGAAGTTCCCGCAGCCTAGGAACGGAGGTTACCACGGCTAGAGACGGGGTCAGGGGTCAGGGGTCAGTCGAAGGCAAGCACCAGGCGAGTCCAGTACGCACCAGAGGGCCGGGAACTCGCGAAATACGAAACCGACCCCCGACCCCTGCAGCCGTCCGCCCCGTTGCTCCGAAGGAGCGACTTCGATGATCTCCCCGCGGGGGTACCCTGGAAGGCAACGACACAGTCGAACAGGATGCCGCTCGCTCGTCGGGGCTGGGCTGGGGCTCTCCGTTGGCGTTGATGCTGGCATTGCCGGCATTGCTGTTCGCGATCGGCGCCTTTCTGATCGTGGTCGCCGATCACGCGCTGGTCTCGAGCCTGCAGCGCATGGCGCATGCGCGCTTCCAGGACCATGCCAACGAGGCGCGCCGGGCGATGGCCGCGACCGTGGCTCAGGCCGAACCGCTGCTCGCTGAACTGGCCGCGCGGCTGGGTCCCGATGGCCAGGCGAGCGTGCCGGGCAAGGCCGCGATGCTGCGCGCGCTCGCGGCCGGGCGCGATGACGTCGCCTGGATCAGCTGGAGCACGCCCGACGGGCATTTCGTCGGGCTGCAGCAACTCCCTGGCGATGTTTGGGGGGTCACCGACCAGATGCCCCAGGCCCCGGGTCGCACGCTCACCCGTCGCTACGGCTGCGCTGCCGATGGCAGCCTGGTCCTGCGCGAAGAAGATCCCGACGATACCTACGACCCGCGTCAACGTCCATTCTGGCTGCAGGCAGTGGCCAGTGCCGGTCCGGTGTGGACCCGGCCCTACGCTTTCCACGAGGGTGGCGTCGCCGGCGTCACCTGCGCGCTCGCCGTGCGCTCGGCCGATGGCGCGCTGCTCGGCGTGGCCACGGTCGACTTCAGCTTCGCATCATTGTCGACGCTGGTCGCCCGCCTGCGCGACCAGCACGGCGGGACCACCCTGGTGTTCACCCGCGACCGCGAAGTGCTCGCCTGGCCGGGGGATCTGCCGGCGGCGGCGTTCGATAGACTGACGCGCTTCGACGATCTTGATCCCATCGTCGCGCGTTTCGCCAGCCAGGTCCTCGAACGCGAGCCGGACGCCGTCGCGGTGGCCTTCGCCCGCGACGACGGCGGCGAACTGCTCGGCGCGGTGGCGCGACTCCCGGTGGGCGGCCAGGAATGGTTGATCGGCTCCTACGTGGCGATGGATGAGATCACCGCTCCGGCGGCGGGTTTCCGCAGCCGCTCGGCGGCGATCGCCGCGGGCGGCGTGGTGC
>JACDEC010000205.1 GCA_013816645.1 Planctomycetota bacterium | reverse complement strand
GCGGAGTGCGGCGGCAGTTTTTTGACGCGGCGGTGGCGGCCGGTGGTGACGGCATCCTTGGTCTCGGTTTCCCGCACGCCGCACGCCGCACCCCGCACGCCGCACGTGTCCTCGCGCACCTGCGCTTCGACGTCCGGGAACGGCAGCGAGGCGCGCGGCGTCGCCGGGCCGAGCGGCGTCGGGAACTCGAAGGTGAACGACACGCCCTGGTCGCGGTCCGAGCTGACCTCGACGGTGCCGCCGTGGAGTTCGACGAGCCGACGCACGATCGCCAGGCCGAGGCCGGTGCCGCGCTCCTTGCTGCTGTAGAACGGCTCGAACATGTGCGCGGCGATCTCTTCGCTCAGCGCCGGGCCGTTGTTCGCAACCACCACCCGCGCCTGGCCGGGACCGCTGCGCGTGACTACCAGCAGCCGGCGATCGTCGGCGCGGTCGAGCAGCGCGTCGCGCGCGTTGTCGATGACGTTGAGGAAGATCGAGCGCAGCTGCTGGGGATCGCCGGGGACCAGCGCCAAGGCCGCATCCGGATGATAGGCGGCCTTGATGCGCGCCGCGCCGAGCTGCTCGGCCTGCTCATCGAGCAGTTGCTCGAGCAGCCCGTTGAGGTCGATGGGATCGCGCTCGGGCCGGCCCGGTTTGGCGAAGGTCAGGAAGGATTGGATGATCGACTGCAGGCTGCGCGCGCTCTCGAGGATGCGGTTGAGCCGTCGCTCGGCGCGCTCGCGCTCGGCGGGCTTGAAGCCGTCCTGCTGCAGCAGCAATTCGGTGTTGAGCATGACCACGCCGAGCGGGTTCTTGAGCTCGTGGACCAGGCCGCTCGCGAGTTGGCCGACGCCCGCGAGATGATCGCGTCGCGCGCCGTCTTCGGGGAGGGCGAAGGGGAAGGAGGGCTGCGTCATTGCCACGGTCCGGAAGTCCGGCTTCTTCCAAGGACACCAGCCGGAAGTCCGGAAGTCGAAATCCCGAAAGACTTCCGGACTTCCGGACTTCCGGACTTCCGGACCAGTGGCAATTTAGCGTTCATCTCCGAAGCACCGCGCCCGCCTTGCCGTGCTCGGTCTTGTAGTCCTTCTCCATCTCGCGCAGCCGGCGCTTGACCAGCGTGACCTGGGCGGCGGTGAGATGGTCGACGAAGACCTTGCCGTCGAGGTGGTCGAGTTCGTGCTGGACGACCACGCCGAGGAAGTCGCCGGCCTCGACGTCGAGGGTCAGGCGCTGCTCGAAGCCGAGCAGGTCCTGGTAGACGAAATCGAAGCGGTTGTGGCGGGTGACCTTGGCGTAGACGCCGGGGAAGCTCAGGCAGCCCTCCTCGTAGGTCTCTTCGCCGGAGGCATTTTCGATGCGCGGGTTGATGAAGACCCGCCGGTCGCTGTGACCGTTGCCGTCGCGTTGGGCGTGATCGGTGACGAACAGGCGTCGGCTGACCCCGACCTGCGGTGCCGCCAAGCCGACACCCTTGGCCGCGTACATGGTCTCGAACATGCGTTCAGCGAAGGCCCGCAACCGTTCGTCGAAGGCGGTCACCGGGGTCGCGAGCTTGCGCAGCACGGGGGCCGGGTACTGCAGGATGGTCAGGACGTCGGGGTAGGTCGTTGGTCCAGAGTTCGCCATATCGACATTTCCGGGCTTGGCTTCGCAGGGGTGTATCCTAGAGTGCCGACCGATTGACGCAATCCGGATTTTGTCTTTTCGACACAATTCTGGCGCATCTCGGGACACTTACTCCATGGTTGACCTCAGCAAGCACCTTGCCCGCGCCAAGCAGGCGCTCGACAAGCGCAACTTCGACATGGCCATCGAGATCACTGAAGAGTGCCAGGAGGTCGATCCCACCAACGTCGAGGTCGTCCGCCTGCTCGTCGAGGCGGCCCGTCGTCGCGCCAAGGAGAGCGGCAAGAGCGGCGGCCTCTTCGGCATGGGCACGGTCTCCATGCCGACGCTCAGCAAGGACCCGCACAAGCAGCTGACCGGCGCGATCAAGCGCGCGGGCAAGGCTCCCGACGCCAAGGGCTTCGCCGCCGCGGGCGATGCCGCGTACCGCATCTACCAGGGTGGCACCAAGCAGATCTCCGAAGTCGCGATCTTCCTCTACGAGGAAGTGCGCGCGACCGGCATGTTCAATGGCGATGTGCTCTTCAATCTCGCGCACCTCTACTACGAGAAATTCAAGAACAGCGGCAACACCGACGGCGAAGCGCTCGACAAGGCGCTCAAGACCATGGGCGAACTCGAGCGTGCGGTGCCCAACCACACCGAGGCCGGGCGCCTGCTCAAGAACTGGGAAGCGTCGAAGTCGATGCTGGCCCGCCAGTCGAAGGCCTCCGGCGGCGCGGGCGACTACCGCGCCCAACTGACCAGCAGCGACAAGGCGCATCGCCAGGAAGCGATGAACCGCATCATCCGCACGCCGGAAGAGGCGCGTGAGGTGATCAGCTACATCGACGACGACCTCAAGGCCAACCCGGCCGACAAGTCGCTGATGGTCAAAAAGGGCGACATCTACCGCCGGATCAACGACTTCGCCAATGCGCGCGCGGCCTTCGAACAGGCCCAACAGGTCGACCCCCACGACTTCGTGGTGACCATGCGCATCGGGGACACCCGCATCGACGACGCCAAGGCGAAGATCGCCGCGTTGGAAGCGGCGCAGCAGGATGCGACCGCTGCGAAGCAGGAACTCGTCGAGATCGAGATCGAGGAGTACCGCAAGCGCGTCGAACGCCAGCCCACCGAATCCGGGCACCGCTACAATCTCGCGCTGCGCCTGCTCCAGGGTGGGCAGATCGACGAGGCGGCAGCCGAACTGCAGCAGACCGTGCGCGACCCGCGCCTGCGCAAGCAGTCGCACCGTTACCTCGGGCATTGCTTCACCAAGAAGCGGCTCTTCGACCTGGCGATCCAGCAATACGAGTCGTACCTCAAGCTGTGCGAGGACGACTCGGTCGACGAGGCCAAGCTGGTGCGCTTTTCGCGCGCGCGGCTCTATGAAGAGAGCGGCAAGAAGGCCGAGGCGATCGCCGACTACACGCGCATCGTCGAGATGGATCTCGGCTACAAGGACGCCGCGGCGCGTCTGTCGGCGTTGCAGGGCGGCTAAACCTGACCCCCGACTGACCCTGGAACGACCGAGTAGCTCGCAGCGCGCTGCATCAGCCGCACCTCGCACCTCGCACTTCGCACTTCGCACATGAAGCAAGTCGCCCAGGTCCAATTCCAGGACGCCCTTGCAATCAGAATGATCCCACTATCGTCACCCGCCCTTCGAGGACCGACCAGATATGCCCCATACCGTCAGTGCTGCCAAGCGACTGCGCCAGAGTCTCGAGCGCCGGACCCGCAATCGCGACCGCACGACCGAACTCAAGACCATCCGCAAGCAGTTCCTGCGCGCGCTCCATGACGGCAAGGTCGACGACGCCAAGGGGCTCTACCAGCGCCTCAGCCAGCGCCTCGACCAGGCCTCCTCGCTCAAGGTGATCCACAAGAACGCTGCCGCGCGGGTCAAATCGCGCATGGCGGCGAAGCTGATCACGCCCGAGACGTCAGCCAAGCCCGTCAAGGCCGCCCGGGTCGCCAAGCCCAGCGAAGCCAAGCCCGGCGCAGCCAAGTCCGGCGCAGCCAAGTCCGGCGCAGCCAAGCCCACGGCGAAGCCCGCCAAGTAGTGTATCGGCCGCGGCCTTCGAGCCGCGGTCGTTGACAATACGGTCGAAGGCGCTCACGCGCAGTCGACGTCCATCGGAGCCGGCAACGTCGCCGGCTCCCCTCGCACCGAAACCGGTGCGACGTCCATGATGAACCGCATGTCCCAGAGAGGGATCCCATGCGCCAATACGAGACCACCATCCTGGTCCGCTCCGCCGCCGCCCGCGCTGACTATGACGGCACCGTTGCCGCGGTCCGCGGCATGTTCGAGTCGGAGGGGGCCCAGTTCTCCGAGTTCGACAAGTGGGAAGAGCGCAAGCTCGCCTACCCGATCGCCGGCGAGACCACAGCCCTCTACCTGCTCGGCTACCTCACCGCCGACCCGCTGGCGATCGACAAGATCAACCGCCGCCTCCAGCTCAGCGAGTTGGTGCTGCGCCACCTGACCATCGCCCGCGATGGCAAGGCGCTCGAAGCCATGAAAGAGCAGCGCAAGAAGGCTGCCGAGGCCGCCGCAGCCGCCGCGCTGGTCGCCCAGACCGAGATGTACTGAACCCATGAGCCTGCAGCTCAACCGCGTGATGCTGGCCGGGAACCTCACCCGCGATCCGCAGGTGCGCTTCTTCGCCAACGAGCGCGCGGTTGCCGACTTCGGTCTGGCGATCAACCGCAAGTACAAGGCGAACGACGGACAGCTCAAGGAAGAGACGACCTTCGTGGACGTCGAAGCCTGGGGCCGCACCGCCGAACTGGTCGGGCAGTACCTGACCAAGGGCCGCGGTTGCTACGTCGAGGGCCGCCTGCGCCTCGACAGCTGGGAGGACAAGGAGTCCGGCCAGAAGCGCTCCAAGCTGAAGATCGTCGCCGATAACGTGCAATTCCTCGATTCGCGCGGCGGCCAAGGTGGCCCCGGCGGCGACCGTGGCGCCGGCGCTCCGGTGGCGGGGACCGACGATGCCGAGGCTGCTCCCCCGGCCAAGGCCGCTGGCTCCGCGCCGGCGCCCGCTGACGACGAACCTCCTTTCTAACTCCATCTCCAGGACCACACGATGCCCCCCAAGTTCATCAAGAAGAAGCGCAAGCCCCGCCAGAAGCGCACCGAGGCTCCGAAGTTCTGCCGGTTCGAGAAGGACGGCGTCTTCGAAGTCGACTACCGCGACATCGGCATTCTCGGTCGCTACGTCAGCGCCCAGGGCAAGATCAACGCGCGCAAGCGCAACGGTTCCAGCGCTTTCTACCAGCGCCAGGTGACGACTGCGATCAAGCGCGCCCGCTTCCTCGCTCTGCTGCCGTACGTCGGCGAGTAACTTTTTTTCTACGCATCAAGGAATCATCCCATGGCAAGGCGCCAGGAAGTCCTGCTCACCCAGGACGTGCTCAAGCTGGGTAACATGGGCGACATCGTGAAGGTGTCCCCCGGTTACGCTCGCAACTACCTCTTCCCCTACGAGCTCGCGATCCCCGCTGGCGTCGCCGCCAAGCGTCAGATCGAGGTGCTGCGCGAGAAGGCCTCGAAGGCCGAGGTCCAGCGCGAAGGCAAGGCCGCCGTGCTCAAGAAGAGCATGGAAGGCAAGAGCATCCAGATCTCCGCCCGCGTCGCCCACGACACCGAGCTCTTCGGTTCGATCGGCGCCAAGGAGATCGTCCAGGCGCTGGCCAAGAGCGGCCTCGAGATCGACACCAAGCAGGTCCACCTGCACGACAAGATCAAGCGCCTGGGCCGCTACAAAGTCGAGATCCGGCTGCACAAGAACGTCGGCGTCGAGATCACCCTCGAAGTGGTGAACAGCGATCCGAACGCGCCGTCGCTCGACGAGACCATCGCGGCAGCGGCCGGTGCCAAGCCCAGCGATCCCGCTGCGGCCCCCGCCGCTGCGGCGGCGCCGGTGGCCGAAGCCGCACCCGCTGCGGACAAGGGCACCAAGAAGTTCGAGTCCAAGATCAAGAATCTCGGCAAGGCCCCGGAAGCCGCTCCCGCGAAGGCCTCCGCCAAGCCTGCTGCACCCGCGCCGGGCAAGCCCGACGCCAAGTCGAAGAAGTAAGAGGACGCCATGAAAGCCGAGATCCATCCCAAGGCGCGCTACGTCATCTTCCAGGACACCGTCACCGGTGCGCAGTTCCGCGCGCTGAGCTCGGTGAAGTCCGAAGCGACGACCACGGTCGAGGGCAAGGAATACCCCCTGATCAAGGTCGACGTCTCGAGCTCGAGCCACCCGTTCTACACGGGCCAGCAGCGCATCCTCGATACCGCCGGCCGCGTCGAGAAGTTCGGCAAGCGCTACGGCGACAAGCTGGGTGCGCTCTCGAGCGTCCTCAAGAAGAAGTAGTTCTCGCGTCAGCGCCAACGAGGCCCGCTGGATATTCCAGCGGGCCTTTCTGTTGGCGCTGACGAGGGGTCGGGGGGGGGGGG
>JACDEC010000204.1 GCA_013816645.1 Planctomycetota bacterium | reverse complement strand
CCGCCGGCGTCGGCTCGGCCGACTTGCCGGCCAGGCACTCGGCGCCATGCCGCAGCAGGCGCAGTTGCCAATGCAGGTTCTCGGTGGTGACGAGATCGCGTTCCCTGATGTCCATCACCGCGTAGCCGATCTCGGCGATCAAACCCAGCCAGCGTTCGCGCTGGGCGAGCACCTGCTCCGGCGGCGTCGGGCGTTCCGGGCGCTGCGCTGCCCGATCGGCCAGCAGCGGCAGCAGCTGCATGAGCAGGCCAGGCAGCTCCTGACCGAACGGCGGTTCGCGACTGATGCGGACCAATGCCGCGACTCCGGCAGCGGCGCGATCCGTTCCCTCGGCATCGTCGCGGGCGAGCGCCAGGCGGACCCGGTTCCACGCCAGCCAGGCGGAGCAGGACAGGCGATCGTCCTCGTAGGACATCAGCGCGGTGAGCGCGAGCTCGGCTTGCGCCTGCGCGTGCTCGACGTCGAGTTCGAGCTTGGCGTCGAGGCCCACCGCTTGGCGGGCGCGCGCGATCGGCGCGACATCGATCGCGGGGTCGGCGGCGTCTGCGACCAGCGCGGCGGCGTCGTCCTCGAGCAGGCGCCGCTCACCGTCGTCAAGCATCGCCGCGTCGTCGTAGACGCTGAGCATGACCTCGCCCATGCCGGTCGCGGCCTGGAAGCCCCACGCGCTCGGCGCCGGCGCCGGCAGCAGGTCGGCGACGCGGATGGTCTCGATGCCGTCGACCGCGACGGTCAGGCGCAGTCCGTGACGGGTGAAGTCGATCTCGCGCGGCACCCGCTCGAGCTCGGCGCTGGCCAGCAGTTGCGGATGCTCGCCGGTGTGGAACAGCTGGATGGCCAGGCGCTGCGGCAGCCAGCGCAGTTCGTATCCGGTGTCGGGTTCAGCCCCTTCGAAGAGCCGCCACTCCGGCCCCGGCGGCTTGAGGCCCCGGTCGAAGGTCGCATGGAAATGCCAGGCCGGGGTTTCGCTTGGCACCACCGCGGTCAGGGTCGCCGCGGATGAGGCCCAGGTCCGGCAGATCAGCGTCGACGGCGGCTTGCTGCGCCAGGCCAGCGCGCTGACCACCAGCACCGCGATGACCGCGGCGGGCAGGATCCAGTTCACCCACAGGTTGCGCGAAGGCGACATGAGCTCGATGAGCTTAGCGCGCGGGCGTGAAAGACCAGTGAGGGGAGACGGCGTGAGGTGTGCGGAGCGCGGCGTGCGGGGTGGGATGAAGCAACAAGCTGACGCGAGCGCGAGCGCAGGCGTGGACAGCCGTGGACAACAGCTGGGCGGGCAGATGCACTGACGCGCATCGACACGCTGTCGCTGCCTGGAAATCCAGCGAGCTGCCTGACTTCGCCCGGCCTGATCAGCGGCAGCGCACCAACGCCCGTCGCGTCACGGCACCCCCAGCGGCTGTCCACGCCTGCGCCGGCGCTAGCGCCTGCTGCGGGTCACGCCCACGCTGCCCTCTATAGCGCAAGCCGCACGCTCTCCCCAACTACCTCCTCCGCTTCGCCTTGCGCTCCGAACGCACGCCTTCCTTGCGCTTGCGCTTGTCCTCGCGTTCGGCCTGGTGCTTGCCGCCGGGAGGAGCGCCCTTGCTGTGGCGTCCGCCACCGCTGGCGCTCGCCTTGCTGTTGAGGTCGATCTCATCCGGGGCCAGGCCGAAGGTCACGTCGGCGCGCTCGATGTCGACCGAGATCACGCGGATGTCGATCTCGGCGCCGGGACCGAACACCCGGCCGCTGCGGCTGCCGACCAGGGCCATGCGCTCGTTGTCGTACTCGTAATAGTCGTCGGTCAGCTCGCGCACCGGCAGCATGCCCTCCATGCCGGTCTCCATCATCTGCACGAACAGCGCGCCGCCGGTGGCGCCGGTGACCACGCCGGGGAAGGTCTCGCCGATGCGCAGCGACAGGTAGCGGGCGCTCTTGCGCGCGTGCAGGGTGCGCTCGGCCAGCTCGGCGCGCTGCTCGAGGTAGCTCGACTGCTTGGCCAGCGCGTCGAGGTAGCTCGGGCGCATCTCGACGCTCTTGTAGTCCCTGAGTCCGAGCGCGCGCTTGACCAGGCGGTGCACGAGCAGGTCGGGGTAGCGGCGGATCGGGCTGGTGAAGTGCGCGTACGATTCGAAGGCCAGCGCGTAGTGGCCGATGTTCTCGACGGCGTAGACCGCCTTCTTGAACGAGCGCAGGCACATGAAATTCAGCACCAGCTTGGCGGCGCGCGGTTCCTGGTCGAGCCGCTTGAGGATCGCCTGCAGGCCGAAGCGCTCGAAGACGTTGGTGCCGTCGATGCCGTAGGCTTCGAGGATCTGCACGAACTGGCCGAGGCGATCCTCGTCGGGCTTGGCGTGGATGCGGTAGACGCAGGGGAAGCCCTTGCTCTCCAGCCATTCCGCGACCGCGCGGTTGGCCAGCAGCATGCACTCCTCGATCAGCTGGTGCGAGACGTCGCTGGTCTCCTGGGAGACCTCGACCGGCATGCCGTTGACGTCGAGGGTGAAGCGGTGCTCGACCGAGTACAGGTTGAGCGCGCCGGCGCGCTCGCGGCCCTTGCGCAGGCCCTGGGCGATGTCGCCGACGGTGCGCACGGTGTCGACCAGGTCCTTGGGCCACTGGCCGGGCGCGTCCTTCTTCTCGAGGATCTCCAGCGCCTGCTCGTAGGTCAGGCGGTGGCGGCTGCGGATGATCGATTCGCTGCAGCGCTTGCCGACCAGCTTGAGGTGCTGGTCGATCTCGAGGAACACGCTGAGGGTGTAGCGGTCCTCGTTCGGGACCAGACTGCACAGGCCGTTGGACAGGACCTCGGGCAACATGGGGATGACGCGGTTGATCAGGTAGATCGAGGTGCCGCGGCAGGCGGCCTCGGTGTCGAGCGGCGTGCCGTCGTCGCGCACGTAGTGGCTGACGTCGGCGATGTGCACGCCGACGATCCAGCCGCCCTCGGGCCGCCGTTCCAGGCTGATCGCGTCGTCGAAGTCCTTGGCGGTCACCGGGTCGATGGTGAAGACCAGCTTCTCGCGCAGGTCCTCGCGCTCGCCGGGCGGGAAATCCTTGGGCACCGCCGCGGCCTGCTCCTCGACCTCGCGCGGGTGCGCGTCGGGCAGGTCATGGGTCACGCAGACATAGGTGAAGTCGGTGATCTCGGGGCTGTCCTTGCCGAGGATGCGCGAGAGGGTCACGCCGGTGCGTCCGCTGGGGTCGACCTCGATGGCGCCGAGCACGCGATCGCCGGCCTGGTAGCGGTTGTGGAAATCGCTGAACGTGCCGAGCACCGGCATCTCGCCCTCGCGGCGGTTGTCGGGCACGAACACCAGACCCTGCGGCCGGAAGTTGACGGTGCCGACGACCTCGCGTCCGGTGCGGCGGATGACGCGGGTGATCAGCACGAAGTCGTCTTCGCCGATCATCGCCTGGCAGACGTCGCCGGCCTTGCTGCCGAGGCTGTGACGGGGATGGACGGGCAGGATCCGACCATCGGGGAAGGTCGCCTGCATCACCACGCCGTGCGCGGCGCCGGGCAAGGCGGGTTCGAGCAGGACGCTGTACTCTCCGCCCGAGCCCGAAACCTGGTAGCGCCCGGGACGGACCTCGAGGACCTGGCCCTGTTCGACGAGTTGGCGCAGGGTCTGGGCGATGTCGCGGCCGGCGCTGGGACCCAGGCTCATCGCCGCGGCGATCTGGTGGCCGGTGGCCCCGCCGGGGATCTTGGCCAAGGCCTCGAGCAGGCGGGCGGTGGCGTCGGGGGGGAGGCTCTGCGGCGAGCGGGTCATCCGACCGTGGGACCGGCTGGGATCGTTGCGGCGTGGGATCGACGGCTGGCGGCGCTGGCTGGATGACTGATTGGAACGTTTCTGACCCTTGGGCATGACGCATCCTCCTGCGACAACAGGAGCTGGGAACGGGAAACTCCACCAGCCCAGGTATGCCCGATTGGTATGCTCTTTGGGTTGGCGTATGCAAAACGTGCACCATGATGCCGGGGACATGCTCAAAGGACCCCTCCCCGCCACCGACCAACTGCTCTCGGCCCTGACCGTCGCGCGCCTGGGCAGCTTCACCCGCGCCGCCCAGGAACTCGAGCTCAGTCAGCCCGCCTTGAGCCGCCAGGTCATGGGCCTGGAGAAGACCCTCGGCGTGCGCCTGTTCGATCGCGTCGGCCGGGCGGTGCGCCTGACCTCGAGCGGCGAGGAACTGGTCGCCCGCGCGGGACCGCTGCTCGAGGAACTCAACCGCGTCACCAGCAACCTCGCGGCGTCGAGCGGCACCACCGCCGGACGGGTGCGCCTCGGCGCCTCGGAGAGCGTGGCGGTCAATTCGCTGCCTTCGATCCTGCGCCCGTACCTCGCCGCCAACCGCCGGGTCAACCTGCGCCTGATCTGCCGCACCAGCGAGCGGCTGCCCGAGATGGTCGCCACCGGGGAGCTCGATATGGCGGTGTGCGCCGTCGAATTCGATCCGCCCGGTCTGTCGTGCACCAAGCTGTGGGAAGAGGACCTGGTCCTGGTCCTGCCGGTCAGCCATCCCGCGCGCAGCCGGTCGATCGGCAGCTACCTGCACGAGGACTTCATCCTGCTGCCGCCGAGCACGGTGACCCGCCGGCTGCTCGATCGCGGCCTGCACGACGTTGGTCATGAACTCAAAGTCGTGCTCGAACACGACAGCCCCGAGGTCATCAAGGCGATGATCATCGCCGGCCTGGGCCTGGCGATCCTGCCCGAACCGACGGTGCGCAAGGAGACCCGCCGTGGCGAGCTCGCGGCCTGGCCGCTCTCGGACCTGCGCGTGGTCCGCCAGATCGTGGCGATCACCGACCCGCGGCGCCAGCCGTGGCCGGCGGAAGCTGCCCTGCTCGAGGCGCTCGTCCGCTACGGCCGTTGACCGCCTAGCCACGAGCGGCTCCCCGCCGCTCGCCCCGGAGGGGTGCCGGAGCGCAGCGGCAGTGTCCTAGCGCAGCCGCCCCGGCGAGCACAGGTCACGAGAGCGGAGCGCAGGCATGGCGGAGTCCCAACCTGGGCGTCGAGCAAGCCAGATGCCGGCGGTCAACGGTCTGACCGGCGCGGGCTGGACGTCGGGCCACGACGCGCAAAGCTTCCCCTCCCATGACGCTCCGCCAGCTCCTCGTCCTCGTGCTCCTGCCGCTCGCGCTGATCCCGACCGAGGGTTGCCGCCGCGGCCGCAAGAAGGAGACCGCGAAGGACTACAACCACCAGCTGCTGCCCGGCGAACAGGCCCTGGTCGAGGTCGATACCGCGCAGCTGCCGATGCTGGCGCTGACTGCGGCCGACCGCACCGCGCTGCGCACCGGCATCGCTTACAGCCTCACCTTCCTCGCCAAGCCGGCGGCCGATGCGTACTACCCGATCGGCGAGATCACCAAGGATCAGGCGGTGCGCAGCCTGCAGGCGCTGCGCGGCCTGCTCGACGGCACGCCCGACGACGTCGAGCTCAACCGCGCGATCCGCGCGCAGTTCCGCGCCTTGATGAGCGTCGGCTGCGACGGCCAGGGCACCGTGCTGTTCACCGGCTATTACACGCCGATCTTCACCGGCAGCCTGACCCCCGACGCGCGCTACCGCTTCCCGATCCACAAGCGGCCCGCGGACCTGCAGAAGGTCGGCAACGACACCATGGCCCTGCAGCGCATGCCCGACGGCAGCACCCGCCCGTATCCGCCGCGCGGCGAACTGATGCGCGGCGGCGCGCTCAAGGGCCTGGAACTGGTCTACTTCGCCGACGAGTTCGAAGCCTACATCGTGCAGGTCCAGGGCTCGGGCAAGATCCGCCTGACCAGCGGCGAGATGATCGACGTCGGCTACGACGGCACCAACGGCCACGAGTACCACAAGATCGCCGACGACCTGATCGCCGACGGCAAGATCACGCGCGAGGAGCTTTCGCTGGGCACCATGCGCGCCTACTTCAACACCCATCCCGAAGAGGTCCGCACCTACGTCGAGCGCAACCCGCGCATGATCTTCTTCACCCGCACCAAAGGCGGCCCTTACGGCAGCCTCGGCCAGCCCGTGACCACCCACGTCTCGGTCGCCACCGACAAGAAGATC
>JACDEC010000203.1:1728-6055 GCA_013816645.1 Planctomycetota bacterium | reverse complement strand
CCGTAGCGCGCGCAGACCGCGCGCACGTTGCCGCGCCGATGGAAGCCGGGCGGGCAGCCGACGAGCAGCCGACCGCCGCGGGCGTGCAATCCGAGTTCGAGCAGCGAGATCGGCGCCTGGCTGCCCGCTGGCAGCCAGCAGGCGACGACGTCCGCGCGGTCGAGCGCGTCGAGTTCCCAGGCGACCTGGCCAGCGAAGCGCGCATCGTCCAGATCCTGGCCCCAGTTCGCGTCCCAGGCGTCGCGGCGCGGATTGAGCACGGTCCCGGGCAGATCGCCGAGCGCGTTGCACGCCTGATCCTGCCAACGCTCGGCGCGGTCCTGGTCGATCGCTCCGGCCAGGAACACCCACGGGCGTTCCCAGGCATCGTCGATCGGGAGCGGCGGACGCTCGTGCCTCATGGACTGGCGACACTAGGGCGTGCGATCGTCGCCCCCGCGGCGCGCATCGCTGCGAGCGCTACGTCGCCATCGCTCGGCTGCATCGCCACGGCGCGGCATCCCTCAGGCACTACGACGACTCGGAAGCCGAGGCGCAGCGCATCGATCACGGTGGCCTTGACGCAGAAATCGGTGGCCAGCCCGCAGATCACCGTCTCGCCCACGCCGCGCTCGTGCAGCCATTCGCCCATCCCGGTCGACTTGCGCTGGCCGTTGTCGGCGAAGCCGCTGTAGCTGTCGATGGTCGGATCGGTTCCCTTCGGGAACACCCGCACGATGCGTCGGCTGTCGAGTCCGGGGTGGAACTGCGCGCCCCCGGTCCATTGCACGCAGTGCGCCGGCCACAGCACCTGGGGAAGGCCGTCCAGCTCGCCCATCTCGAACGGGGCGCGCCCGGGATGGTTGACGGCGAAACTGCCGTGCCCGGCGGGATGCCAGTCCTGGGTGGCGACCACCAGGTCGACGCCGTCCATCAAGCGGTTGGCGACCGAGACGACCTCGTCGCCGCGCGGCACGGCCAGCGCGCCGCCGGGGCAGAAATCATTCTGGATGTCGACCAGGATGAGGGCGCGCATGGATGCTCCGGTCAGGCGGGAGGAGTGAGGATCCGTTGGAAGGCGGCGAAGGTGGCGCGCTGCGGGGACGGGTCGTAGATCGCGAAGACCACGCTGGTGAAAGCCCGCGACCAGCTCAGGTCGCTGAGCGCCTCGCGGAACAGCGGGGCCACCGTCTCGGGGGGATTGCGGAACACCCCGCAGCCCCAGGCGCCGAGCACGAGGTGGCGGATGCGGGCCTGGGCGGCCAGGGCCAGCACGCAGCGGATGCGCCGGCGCAGCGCTTCCGGCACCGCCTGCAGCTCGGTGGCAGCGGTGATCGCTCCGCGGTTGGGAGCCGGCATGGTTACCACGCCCGCGCGGTAGGGGGTGGCCAGGAAGACTCCGGCATCGTCGGCGAAGAACGGCACCGCCGGCGACCAGATCGCGTGGTCGGTGTAGAGCGCCGAAGGGCTGGCGCGGTTCTGCTCGTAGTAGCGCGGGGCGCGTTCGAGGCTGGCGACCAGCGCCGAGCCGCGTGCCAGGGTTTCCTCCTGGGCATTGGCGCCGGTGCGGTAGCCCCCGCCAGGCGTGCGCGCCGAGGCGAAGTTCAGCGCGGCGACGGCATCACGGCGTTCGTCGACGACCAGCCGGCGCAGCGCGGCGAGGGTGGTCTCGCCGGTGACCGTGACCTGCAGCGGAGGATGCGCCGGATCGACCAGCGAACGCGCCTCGCGCTCGATGGCCGGCCACTCGTCGGGCTTGATCAGCCGGGTCGCGACCTTGCAGGCATCGACTTCGCGCGCGATTTCGACCACCGTGCCGTCGTCGGCGCAGTACCTGCCATCCTTCCAGGCCTGGTCGGTCTTGCGGGACATGGCGATGAAGCGGTCGCGGTCGGGATGGCTGTGCATGGGATCCTTTCAGATCTCGAAGAGAAAGCCGTCGCGGGCCTGCTGTCGGTAGGTCTTCTCATCGAAGCGATAGAGCCGGGCTGGGCGGCGGGGGACATCGCGCTCGACCTCGTCGAGTTCGGCGAGGATCCCCAGCCCCAGGACCTTCTTGCGGAAATTACGCTTATCGAGCGGTCGTTCGAGCACGGTTTCGTAGAGGCGCTGGAGTCGGGTGAGCGAGAACTTGGTCGGCAGCAGTTCGAAGCCGATGGGCTGGTAACGGACCTTGCCCTGCAGCCGCGCCAGCGCGAGGTCGAGGATGCGCCGGTGGTCGAAGGCCAGCGCGGGCAGTTCGCCGATGCGGTACCACGCCGCGGCGCGCGCGTCGGTGGCGGCCTGGATGCGGTGGTCGCTGAGCCGCACCAGCGCGTAGTAGGCCACCGATACCACCCGTTCGCGCGGATCGCGCGCCGGGTCGCCGAAGGTGTAAAGCTGCTCGAGGTAGACGCGGCTGACGCCGGTCTCTTCGCCGAGCTCGCGCAATGCTGCCTGGTCGAGGGTTTCGTCGCCGCGCACGAAGCCGCCGGGCAACGCCCAGCGGCCGGCGAACGGCTCGAGGTCGCGCTGGATGAGCAGCACCTTGAGATCCTGGTCGTCGAGACCGAAGACCACGCAGTCGACGGCCAGCGCCGGTCGCGGATGAGCGTAGGTGTGCGCCATCAGCGCGCATCCTCGCGCAGCTCGGCGAGTTCGCGCGCAAAGCCGCCCGAGAGGATCGGGAAGCGGCACCAGGTCTTGGGGTCGAGGTTCTCGTCGTCGAGGTGGAACGCCGGCGCGAAGCGCTCGCGCTTCCACTGGTTGCGGCACCACAAGGTGGTGAAGCGCTCGATCCAGCGGGTGAGCTGCTCGCGGCCGTAGTCCGGGAACTCGGCGACCAAGCGGGGCAGGATGTCCTTGGGCGGCAGCTTGTCGCGGATCGCCAGGCGCTCGATGCGGTCGAGCACCGGGAACGGCATGAGGTCATCCTCGCTGCGCTGGGTCGCCGCTTGCGGGCGCAGCTCGGGCGTCGAACGCTGGCTGGTGACCACCGCCAGGGCGGGCATGGGGCCGAAGCCATCGGGGCCGGCGATCTGCAGCCATTCCAGCCAGCCGCGCAGGAAGGCCTTGTCGATGCCGGCGATCGGGCTGAGCCCGCCGCAGGTGTCGCCGTCCATGGTCGCGTAGCCCACCGCGGCCTCGCTGCGGTTCGAGGTCGCGAGCAGCAGCTTGTTCTCGAGGTTGGCGATCAGCCAAACGCCGGGCGCCCGGGCGCGCGCCTGGATGTTCTGCAGGGCGATGTCATCGTGGTTCCAGTCGGCCTTCCAGCCGAGCGCGCCACCGACCGCGGCGACGTAGCCGGTGACGAACGGGTCGACGTCGAGCTCGACATGCCGGGCACCGACCGCCGCCGCCACCGCAGCCGCGGCGTCGCGGGTCACCGCGCTGCTGTTGGCGGTGCCCTGGTAGACCGTGGTCAGCAGCACCCGGGTGATGGCCAGGGCATCGTTGGCCGCAGCCACACCGGGGATGTGGTGCAACCGGTCGCGCAGCCCGGCGATGCCGAGGTCGGCCAGCGCGCGTTTGACCATCAGCCCGATCAGCGCCACCACCGCGCTCGAATCGCAGCCGCCGCTCAGGCTGACGACGTAGCCGTGGCTGCGCGATTTGCGCAGGTAGTCGAAGAGCGCCAGGGTCTCTGCGCGGGCGAACTCCTCCTCCTTGCGGCTGGTCGAGGTCTCCCAGGCCGCCGGGGTGTCGGCGGGCACGGTGGGCAGGGCGCTGTCAGGCCAGGCGAATGCACAGGTGACCAGGCCGGGATGCTCGTGCAGCGCGGGTCGGAAGCTGGCGCTGCGCGCCTGTGCCGTGCGTCCCGCGCCGATGTCGACCGCAGCCAGGGTCAGTTCGCGCTCGCGCAGGGTCAGGCGCGGTCCCTGGGCGAGGATCGCCCCGCCGGCGGCGATCAGCGCCCCACCGTCGTAGATCGCGCGGCCTGCCTCGTTGCCGAGCAGGTTGGCGTAGACGTAGGCGGTACCGAAGGCGCGCGAACCCTCGACCACGAATTGTCGGCGCACGCCGAGCTTGGCGAAGGCGAAGTGGCTGGCCGACGGGTTGCAGATGATGTCGGCGCCGTGCGCGGCGAGGCGCACGCCCGGCCGTTCGGCGACCCAGGCGTCCTCGCAGATCTCGAAGCCGATGCGCACGCCGCCAATTGCGAAGAGCAGGTCTCCGAGCGGCACGGTGGTGCCAGCGAGCGTGGTCTGGGCGACCACCCCGGCCTGCCACGGCTTGAACCAGCGGGGTTCGTAATGGATGCCGTCGCCGGCGAGGTGCTGCTTGGCGACCACGCCGACCAATCGGCCATCGACGACCAGAGCCACGCCGTTGAACAGCGCGCGATGGTGCAGCACCGGCAGCCCGAGGC
>JACDEC010000203.1:0-1718 GCA_013816645.1 Planctomycetota bacterium | reverse complement strand
GCAGACGACCAGTCCGCGAGTTGCGGGCAGCAGTTCGGCCAGGGTGCGTTCGGCTTGGCGCACCACATCGGGGCCGAGGAAGGCGTCCTCGCAGCCGTAGCCGGTGATGCACAGCTCGGGCAAGCAGACCAGCGCGGCATGACGCTCGCGCGCTTCGGCGATGGTCGCGGCGATGCGGTCGCGGTTGCCGTCCCAATCGAGTGGCGTCTGGTTGAGCGCCGCGGCGGCGAGGATGCAGGTGTTCATGCCGTGGCCTTGACTGCGCGCGCAGCCAGCACCAGCGCGGTCTTGCGCTCATGCAGACCCCGTTCCAGGCCGACGGGGTAGCGGTGCGGGTTGTCGAGCCGCTTGACGCCCTCGTGGAACAGCGCGAGTTGCGCGCGGGTGCGCTCGCGCACCGCGACCAACGCCGGCGGCTGGTAGACCTGGGTTCCTGCGCGCAGCACCGGCACCAGCAGGTCCGCGCCCTGCGCGTCCGCACCGATGGTGGTGCGATGGCTGGCATCGGCGGGATCGACCAGTTCCCAGGCCGTGGGCGCAGGGTGCAGCTCGTCCCAGATCACGTCGGCGACCGCCGCACCGCCGCGCACGAAGCGTCGGGTGTTCTGGATGCCCGGATTCGAAACCTTGACGACCTGTTCGCTGAGTTTGACGCGCGGCTGCCAGGCGCCGCCCGGCGCGCGGATCGCCGCCAGCTTGTAGACGCCGCCCAAGGCCGGCTGATCGAAGGCGGTCACCAGCTTGGTGCCGACGCCCCACACCGCGACCTTGCCGCCCTGAGCCTTGATGCTGGTGATGGTGCGCTCGTCGAGATCGTTCGAGGCGACGATCAGCGCCTTGTGGAACCCGGCGGCGTCTAGCAGCTTCCTCGCTTCGGCCGACAGCCAGGCGAGGTCGCCCGAGTCGAGGCGGATGCCGACCAGTTCGTGCCCGCGTTGGCGCAAGCGTTCGCCCACCGCGATCGCCTTGCGCACGCCGGCGAGCGTGTCGTAGGTGTCGACCAGGAAGACGCAGTTGTTGGGCATCGCCCCGGCGTAGGTCTCGAAGGCCTCGAGCTCGTCGGTGAACGACATCACCCAGCTGTGGGCGTGGGTGCCGCGCACCGGGATGCCGTAGCGTTTGCCGGCCAGCACGTTCGAGGTCGAAGCGCAACCGCCGACGTAGGCGGCGCGGCTGGCGGCGAGCGCCCCGTCGACGCCCTGGGCTCGGCGCAGGCCGAACTCCAGGACCTGGTCGCCGGCGGCGGCCTGGCAGATGCGCGCCGCCTTGGTGGCGATCAAGGTGTGGAAGTTGACCAGGCAGAGCAGCGCGGTTTCGAGCAGCTGGCACTGCAGGATCGGTCCGCGCACCCGCACCAGCGGCTGGTGTGGGAACACCACCGTGCCCTCGGGCACCGCGTCGACGTCGACGCTCAGGCGCAGCCCGCGCAGGTGCTCGAGGAACTCCGGCGCGAAGATCGGTTTGCCGTCGTTGCCTGGGATGGTGGCGAGGAAGGCGACATCGTCGTCGGGGAAGCGGAAGGCGCGCAGCCAGTCGAGCACCGGTTCGAGTCCGCAGGCGACGGTGTAGCCGCTGGCGAAGGGCGCGTTGCGGAAGTGCAGGTGGAAGACCGCTTCGTGGTCGGCGCGACCGCTCTTCCAGTAGCCGTAGGCCATGGTGAGCTGGTACAGATCGGTGAGCAGCGTCATGCCGTCCATCGGGCGCCTCCTGCTTAGTGT
>JACDEC010000202.1 GCA_013816645.1 Planctomycetota bacterium | reverse complement strand
GCGCTGCTATCGCCGCGATTCGCGCGCCTTGCATCCGACCACCGGGGCCGGCGACATCTGAAAGACATTTCTGATACAGGACACTAGGTTCAGTGCGCGGCCAACGCCTCGGCGCGTGGCGTGGCGGGAAGGGGGCGATCGCCCTCGGGAAGCGGCAGGAACAGCTCGCGCTGCGCGCCGGTCAGTGCAGCCCAGGCGCGCTCGCCGACGACCTGCGGTTCGTCCATGCTGCCGAAGTGCTGGGAGCGCAGCCAGGCCGGGCCGTAGCCGACGTGCAGGGTGCGCCGGGTGCGCGACCCGCGATTGACGAACCCGCCATGGCGCAGCGCCTCGGTGAAGTAGATCGCGTCCCCGGCCTTGCCGGTGATCGCAATCATGCCCGGCTCCTCCTCGGGCAGCGCCGCTCCCGGTGGCGGGTAGGCGGCCTTGTGGCTGCCGGGCACCACGCAGAACGGGCCGTCGTCGGGACCGACGTCGTGCAGCAGGTAGATCATCCGCGTCATCATGCAGTCGAAGCCGCGGGCATCGTGGCGGTAGGCGTACTTCGCGTCGATCGGTCCGCCCATGTGCGCGCCGGTGTGGTTGCCGGGGTAGCGCACGCGCAGCTCGGCGTTGTTCACCGTGACGCGGCCGCGGATGGTGGCGCGCGTGATCGCCAGGGTCGGGGCGTGGTCGAGCAGCAGGTGGAACGTGGGGTCGGCGTTCCAGAAGTCCTCGACCACCCAGGTCCCGCCCGGGCCGCCGCCACCGTAGATGTAG
This sequence comes from Planctomycetota bacterium, assembly GCA_013816645.1. Lineage (GTDB taxonomy): Bacteria > Planctomycetota > UBA11346 > UBA11346 > UBA11346 > JACDEC01. The sequence goes on along the minus strand of JACDEC010000202.1, from coordinate 5,303 downwards.
ATCCCGTCATCGGGATCGACGCGGCCCTCCATGCCCATCCAGCCGCGGCGGTGGGGTAGGACGGGCCAACGCCCGGCGACGCGACGCTCCAGCCGCTCGCTGGCTGCGAGCAGGGCGCTGGCCTGGTCGCTCGCGAGCAGCGCCGGGATGTGCAGGAAGCCGTTGAGGTCGAAGAGGTAGCGCTGGCGATCGTCCATGCCCGGAGCGTAGCGCGGCCCGCTCGGCGTCTTTGTCCGCGCGTCCGCGGCATTGGTCGCTCGCGCCGCGGCTAACGTCCGCGCGCACGTCGCTGGAAGCGGGCGGGCGGTTCGCCGACCAGGCGGGTGAAGACCTTGGAGAAGGCGTGCACGCTGGCGAAGCCGGCGCGCTGCGCGGCCGCCTTCACCGGAAGCCCGGCGTAGACCAGGTCGGCCTTGGAGCGCTCGATGCGCGCTGTCCGCAGGTAGGCCAGGGGCGTCAGCCCGTAGCGACGGCGGAAGCCAGCGCACAACCGGGTGCGTCCGATGGCCGCGACGCGCTCGAGATCGCGCAAGCCGACACGCCCGACCGCGGCGTCGAGATACTCGCGCACCTTGGCGAGCGCAGGCTCGTCGGCGAGTTCGGCGGTGCCACCGTGCAGTTCGCGCAGCGCAGAGGCCAGCAGATCGAGCGCGGCGGCGCGGGCTTCCAGGCCGCCGGCCGGATCAGATGCCGGCCAGCGCCGTGAGAGCGCCGCGAAGCGCGCCTCGTAGACCGCCGGGCTGGTCAACGGCAGGGCGAGCACTCGCGCGCCGAACAGGGTGAAGGACGACGCGCTCTGGCGGCGCGGACGACGAGGATCCTGATCCCAGCGCACGCGCGGGGAATCGGGACGAGGCAGCGGGTCGAGGTGCAGGTTGAGCAGGTGCACGCCAGCGCGGTCGCCCAAGGTGAAGGCGTGGTCGCGATCGGGCGGCACCAGGATGAGCACGCCGGGGGCCAGCGCACTGGCGCCCTCGCGGGTGATCAGTTCGCCGCGACCGCGGCGAACGTAGAGCAGCGCGTGGTCGTTGATGCAGCGCTGGCGCAACTGGAACTCGGGACCGGCGGCGAAATCGTGGACCAGGCGCAGGTACGGGGCCAGGGCAGCGAGCGTCGCATGCGGGGCGCTCGCGCGGGTCACGGCGCTTCCGCGAGCGCGGGCAGGTTCCGCTCGGGTTCGCGGCGCAGCAGCGGCACCAAGTCCGCCAGTCGCGGCAATGCCGTGGTCTTCCAGCTTTCGACGGTGCCGGCGACCCGCGCGAATGTGTGCTGCAGCCCTTCATGCTCGACGAAGCGCAGTTCGGTGTGTTGCGAACGCACCGATGTGTCGACCCGATCCAGGCACAGCCGGGCCTGGACCTCGATCCGGAACGGCAGTCCGAGCCACGCTCCGGCGTGGGTGAAGACGTAGGTCGCCTGCGGCGGGCGGCCGTCGGGCGACGGCGTGACGATGCGTGAGGTGCAGGCGAATTCCGGCGAGATGCGTTGGAGGCCGCCCAGCAGTTGGGCCACCAGCGCTTCGCGCAGCGACTGCTCCGAATCCAGACCCGCGCGATGCAGGAATCGCGGCTCGCCCGCCCGCTGGAGGACGCGAAGCGGCGGCAGGTCGCCATCGCTGCCGGTCACCTCGATGCGCGCCAGGCGCCACCACGCGAAGCCAGCGCCACCGAGCAGCACCACCAGCGCTGCCGCCAAGATGATCGCCAGGCGACCGCGCGAGGCGGCCATCGCCTACGGCAGCGCCTCGACGAAGCGGATCGGTTCGCCGGCCGCTGTGCCGATCAGCTGGTCGTCGCGCATGATCAGGCGGCCGCGCACCACGGTCATCTTCGGCCAGCCGGTCACGGTCATGCCGTCGAACGGTGACCACCCGCACTTCGCGGCGATCCACTGGTTGGTGATCGTGCGCGTGGCCTTGAGGTCGACGATGGTCAGGTCGGCGTCGTAGCCGCGGGCGATGCGGCCCTTGTTGACGATGCCGAAGATGCGCTGCGGTCCGGCCGAGGTCAGGTCGATCAGCCGTTCCAGGGTCAGGCGGCCCTTGGCGACGTGGTCGAGCATCAGCGGCAGCAGGGTCTGCACGCCGGTCAGGCCCGAGGGCGATTCCGGGTAGGGCCGGTCCTTCTCCTCGCGGGTGTGCGGCGCGTGGTCGCTGCCCAGCACGTCGACGGTGCCGTCGCGCACCGCCTTCCACAGCGCGTCCTGATGGCGCTGCTCGCGGATCGGCGGATTCATCTGCGCGTAGGTGCCGAGCCGTTCGTAGCACTCGGGCGCGCACAGCGTGAGGTGCTGGGGCAGGACCTCGACCGTGGCGAGGTCCTTGTGGTCGCGCAGCAGCTCCATCTCCTCGGCGGTGGTCACGTGCAGCACGTGCACGCGGCGGCGGGCGGCGCGCGCGCAGGTCAGCAGGCGGGTGGTCGCGCGCAGCGCGGTCATCTCGTCGCGCCACATCGGGTGCATGCGGGGATGCGCGCCCTGCGCGGGGATCAGCGCGCGGCGTTCGATCAGGCGCTGCTCGTCCTCGCAATGCACGGCGACGCGGCGCCGGCCGCTGCGCAGCACGCGGGTCAGGGTGGCGTCGTCGGCGACCAGCAGGCTGCCGGTCGACGAGCCCATGAACACCTTGACGCCCGCGGCGCCGGGCAGCATCTCCAGCGCGGCGAGCCCCTCGGCGTTCTCGGCGGTGGCGCCGATGTAGAAGGCGTGGTCGACCCAGGCGCGATGCTGCGCGCGGGCGAGCTTGTCGGCGAGCCGTTCGGCGGTGTCGGTGTTGGGCTTGGTGTTCGGCATCTCGAACACCGCGGTGATCCCGCCGAGCGCGGCGCCGGCGGTGCCGCTGGCCAGGTCTTCCTTATATTCGAGACCCGGCTCGCGCAGGTGGACCTGGGTGTCCATGACTCCAGGCAGGACGGTCAATCCGCGGGCGTCGATCTCGGACGCGGCGGTAGCGCCGCGCAGGTCGCCGATCGCCGCGAACCGGCCGCCGATCACGCCGATGTCGGCGCTCGCGCCGTTGCCGATCGAGCCGGCGGCCCACACGCTGCCGCCGCGGACGATGAGGTCGTAGCGCGCGCTCATTCGAGCGTCAGGGGCGGACGTTTGCGATCGCCGCTCGACGAGCGCTTGCGCTCGCCGCTGGGCGTGCGCTTGCGGCTGGTCGGTGGCGGGGGGACGTCCTCGATGTGTTCGAGCACTTGCGACTCCACTTCCGGCGGATCCGCCGATGCGTCGGGATCGAGCAGCGACCAGGCCTTGGGCAGGTCCGAGGTCGCATCGGCCGGCAGTTCCCGGGTATCCGAGCCGACGCCGCCGGTCAGGCGGTCGAGATTGCGCTGCAGGCTGGCGGCGAGTTCGGTCGGCCGGCGGTAGCGCTTCACCGGGGCGATTTGCATCGCCTTGAGGATGGTCTTGGCGGTGATCTCGCTGACCGCCGGGATGTGCATGCGCACATCGGGTCGCGACGCGTTGGCCTGCTGCAGGGCCTGCTGTTCCGGCGTGCCGGGAAACGGTGTCTTGCCCGAGAGCAGCCAGAAGGCGATGCAGCCGAGCGCGTAGCAGTCGGCGGCCGCCCCCAGGCGGGCCGGATTGGCCAGGGCTTCGGGAGCGGACCACGGATGCAGCATCAGGCTCTGCGCGTCCCAGCCCGCGCGCGGCGCCTGCAGGGTGCGCGCGAAGGCCAATCCGTAATCGGTGAGGCGGGCGCGGTTGTCCGGATCGAGCAGCACGTTGCCGGGGTGGAGCAGGCCGTGGTCGATGCCGGCGTGCTCGAGTTCGGCCAGGCCTTTCGCCGCCTGGCGCAGCAACGCCAGCGCCTTGGCTTCGGCCATCGCGCCCTTGGTCGCGGCCCGCGACGCGAGGTCGCGTCCAGGCACGTACTGCTGCACCAGGACGGCGCGGCCGTCGCCGGCGGCGAAGACGGCGAGGTAACCGACGAGGTACGCGTGCGCCTGCCCGACCAACGGCGCGACATCGCCGATGAACAACTCGACTTCGGCACCGGGTTTGATGCGGTTGGGGTGGTAGAGTTTGATCACCACCGGCGGGCCACCGCTTTCGGCGCAGCCCAGCCAGGTGCTGGCGGTGCGGCCTTCGCCCAGGCTGGCCAGGCGCCGGTACGGAGCCACGTCGGGCAGGCCGGGGCCGGGCAGCAGCTCACGCAGCATGATCGCGTCGGGCGCCTTGATCTCGGCCAAGCGCGCGCGCACGGCTTCGACGTCGTCCTCGGCGGTGATCAGCTGGTTGCCCAACGCGACCGCGCGATCGCGGGTGATCAGCCGGCGGCGCATCGCCGCCTGCAGGAGTGCGGTAACCGTGGTGTTAGGCATCGCCGACCTCGGGCCCCGGCGCGGCGCCGTTCATCCACGCCAGGCTGGCAGCGGGGACGTCGTGACGCTGACCGACGCGCGCGCTGGCCTGGGATTCGAGCAGGTGCAAACGGCGCGCCAGCAGCTGGCGCAAGCCCATCTGCGTGGCGGAATCCGGGTATTCCGGCGGCACGACCATGGGCGCACCATAGACGATCGCCACCCGTGCGCCAGGGAGCGGCAGACGGAAATGGTCCCAGCTGCGCTTGAAGGTCCAGGCGTGGGAGGCGCGCACCGCCACCGGCACGATCGGCGCGCCGCTGCGCCGGGCGATCTCGAACGGCCCGGCCTTCACCTCCTTGAACGGGCCACGCGGGCCGTCGACGGTGATCGCGGCATGCCAGCCTTCCTGTACCGCCTTGATCAGCTCGCGCGCGGCCTTGAGACCGCCGCGGATCGACGAGCCGCGGATCGGGCGCAGGCCGATGCGCTCGAGGTAACGGGCGATGATCGTACCGTCGCGCGACAGGCTGGTGAGCGCCGCGATGCGCTGCCCATGGTGCCGGCCGATCAGCTGGAACAGGCTCTGGTGCCACAGGCAGAACACCACCGAACGCGTCGGGCTGGCGGCGATGGCGGCGCGCAGGTGGTCCCCGCCCTCGCAGCGATAGCGCCAGGTCGCGGTCAGCCGGTCGCCGAGCGCGGCGACCAGGCCGGGAGGGGGCTCGAATTTCATGACGGAGACGGGGGTCGGGGGTCGGGGGTCGGGGTCGGATTGGCGCAGGTATGGATATGACGTTCGGCGTCTGGACTCCGAAGTCGCAAGCCGGGCGGCGCTGCCATCCGCGGGAGAGTTGCCTTCTGCGGACCCGCCCCCCGGCCCCCATCCCCTCGGCGTCGTCGGGCAGGGCCCCGACGTCGCCAAGGCGACAAGCGGCAGCACAGGCGCAACGCGCCGAGCAGCCGCTGATAGCCCGCCCCCCGTTGCTCATCATCATG
>JACDEC010000201.1 GCA_013816645.1 Planctomycetota bacterium | reverse complement strand
GAGCCGTACAGCCCACGCTCGCTCGGCCGGGGGGCCGATTGAGGAGGGCACACGGTACACACGGTCGAAGGCGGTCAAGCCTGGGAAACGCCGGGTTTGCGCAGTCCGGCGCGGGTCCTCAGGGGGACGTTGACGCCGGGTCCGCAGGCCCGGGAGCGACCGCATCGGGGCTCCGCGCGAGCTTCCAGGCGAGGTGATGCCGGAATGGCGGCACCGTCAGACGCAGCATTCCGCCGGGATGCTCGACCCGGCTGGTCGAGGACACGGTCCCGCTCTGCGGATCCCACCATTCCACTTCCACGGTCCCGGCGGCGACCTCCCCCTGGACCAGGGTCACGTTGTTCCAACCCGCGGCGTCGACCCCGTTGCCGCCCCAGGCCCGGTCGAGCAGGTACCCCAACCGGCGCCCTGGCCGCGACCAGGCCGCCGACCACAGCGCAGCAGCCGCCCCATTGACCTCGGCGGGAACCTGCACGCTGCGCGCCCGGGGATCGCGCAGGTCCTCGCCGCGCAGGAAGGCGCCGATCGCCCGGTAGTCGCCCCAGCGGTCGCGTTGGTCGAGCCACTCGAACCACCACAGCATCGGAGCCCCGGCGTACCCGGCGACCAGGCAGGCCCAGGGGCCCTGGAGGTGCTCGGCGATGATCTGCGGCTCGGGAGCCGCGTCCCAGTTGCCGCCGTATTCGGTGACCAGGACCGGCTTGCCGTAGCGGCCGAGCGAGCGCGGCCACTCCGGCTGGATGCCTTCGAGCAGCAGGTCGGCGAGCAGGTAGCCGTTGGCGCTGGCCGGCGGGTGGTAGGCGTCGATGCAGGCGTAACCGAGACCGGGCAGGGCGACCACCCCGGCGTCGGCATTGCGGTAATCGCCGCTCCAGTGGGTGGTCACGGGATGCCCATAGGTGTCGAGGGCCCGCCAGCGCGCGCAGGCCTGCTCGTGCCAGCGGCGGACCTCGTCGCGCCTGCCGGCGGTGAGGTTGACCTCGCTCCACAGCTTCCAGCCCAGGATGGCGGGATGGTCGGCGTAGCGGGCGACGAGGTAGCGGCGCAGGTGGTCCTGCTTGGCCAGCGCCCAGGGATCGCTGAAGAACTCGCGGGCCCCGGCGACGCGCCCGCCATTGGCGGTGTTGTAGGCGCTGTCCTGCCATTCGCGGTCGGTCTGGTCCGAGGCCTGGCCGTGGTTGAGCACCACCAGGTTGACGCGGATGCCGAGTTCGCCGCAGACCTCGAGGATGCGGTCGAGACGGCAGGCATTGGCCTGGTTGTAGCGGCCGACGCCGTGGAAACCCGGCCACTCCGCGCGCCATTCGAGGGCGAGGTTCCAGGAGCTCATCCAGATCTCGACCGCGGTGCCGCCACCGGCGGCGATGCGCCGCAGATAGGATTCATAGGCCAGGCTGCCGCGATCCGGGGTGATCGTGGTGCCTAGGCGATCCCGCGAACGCAGATCCCAGACCGAGCGCAGATTGGGGCCGACCGGCCAGAAGAATGCCGCCGCGGCCGGGTCGCCGACCGCGAAGAAGCGGGGATCGCGGGCGTCGACGCGCACGTACTCGTCCCAGCGCTCGCCGGCGACGTCGACCGCGGGCAACTCCGCCGTCACCGCCGCGCCGCCCTGCCAGCGCGCTTCGAGACGCAGCTGATGGAGTCCCGGCGAGCACGGCCGCCAGCGAACGCAGAAGCGGGCCGCCTCGTCGGGCTGAATCAGTTCGCGATCGCCGCGATCGCTGACCAGCATGGGCTGGTGGTGGAATCCGGGCAGGCGGTCGCTGGTCCCGTCCGGCCGGGTGACCACCAGGTCGAGGGCGAAGGCATCGGGATCGTCCGGCGACGCTGGGAAGGGTTGCGGCAGCACGCCGAGTTCCCAGCGCTGACCGGTGCGAGCCGCGGCGGGCAGGCGCAGGTCGAGCAATCGCGCACCCGCCGCCGCGCTGTCCGGGGTGCGCTCGATGGTCAGGCCGTGCACGACCAGTCGCGCGCGGCTCGACGATGCCGACCAGAAGAACAGGCCGCCGCGGTGCATGGCTGACGCCTGGGCAGCGTCCCATCCCGCGCGTTCGCCTTCAGCGGTCACCGCATCGGCGGCGCCCAGTCGGATCGCGACCTGGTGCGTCCCCACGCCCAGCGTGCCGGGCAGGCAGCGTTGGAACCACGCGCCATGGCGATCGACGAGGTACGCGCCGACGCCGAGATCGCTCGGCGCATCGGCTGGCACCACGATCTCGGCGCGCACCTCGCCGTCGCCCGCGCCGGACAGCGGTTCGGACGCGGTGATCAGCGTGGTCAGCGGCGCGCGCAGCTCGAGGTCCTGGGCGGGGGCCGCGCACAGCCAGGTCGTGGCGAGCAGCGCCAGCACCCAGGGCTGCCGCGCGTGCCCTGGCTGGACGCAGGCTGCCGTGCGGCGACAACCTGGCCCATGGGCAAGGCCAGCAAGAGCGCGACGCCGAAATTCCTCCGTCATCGCGTGCTGCTCTCGGCCGAGGCGGTGCTGGTCGTGGCGTTGGCCAAGGATTGGGTGGTCGGATGGGTCAAGGCGCAGGCTCTACCGGACTGGTTGAAGGTGGTGTTCATCATGGCGGTCACCGTCGGCATCCTCGGTGGCCTGTTCCTGTTCGCCGAACAGGTGACGCAACGCAGTGTCGCGCGGACGCACCAAGTGGTCCAGGCCTTGCCGCTGCCGACGCCGTACCTGTTGATCCACGCGCTGATCCTCTTCGCCCTGTACCTGGTCTACGCGCATGTCCATGGTTTCGCGGTCTGGCCGTACCTGAAGTAGATGGTCTGACCGCCGGCCTCAGGCGTCGGACGCTGACGCTGCCTGGTGAACCGGGGATCCGGTCATCTGTGACGCTGACACCACTACCTGCGCAGCCGGATCCACAGGCTGCGGCCGTCCTTGACGACCTGGAGCACGAGTTCGCGACGTTCGTCGAGCGCTTCGGCGTCGGTCAACTGGCGCAGCGGTCCATCCGAGCGCTCGTGCAGGAGGCGATCGCCCGGCGCGATGCCGACGGCGTCGGCGGCCGAGCCCGGCTCGACGGCGAGCACGGCCAGGCCGGGCTTGTCGTCGGCGCCAAGCAGCAGGCCGAAGTTCTCCAGGCGCGCGGTCGGGCGACCCGGTCCGCCAGGAACGAACTGGTCGGCGGCGACCGGGGTCAGGGTGACAGCCGCGCGCTTGCCGGCGCGCCACACCTGGAGTTCGAGCGTCTCGCCGATCCTGGCGCTGGCGATGCGCGCGCGGAACTGCTGCCAGCTGCCGATCGGCAGGGTGTTGATCGCCAGCACGATGTCGTTGGCCAGGAGTCCGCCGGTCTCGGCCGGACTGCCGGGGATGACCCGACGGATCTGCACGATGTGGTTGTCGGGCACGCCGAGCTTGGCGGCCTCCTCGCCGTCGAGTTCGTCGATCTCGACGCCGACCATCGGCCGGGCCACCTTGCCGTGGTCGCGCAGGTCCTCGGCGACGCGCCGCGCGAGGTTCGCCGGGATCGCGAAGCCCAGGCCGGCGTTGACGCCGGTCGGGCTGATGATGTTGGCGTTCACGCCGATGACCTTGGCCTCGAGATTGAAGAGCGGACCGCCGCTGTTGCCCGGATTGATCGCCGCGTCGGTCTGGATGAAGCTCTCGAAGCCGCGCACCCCGCTGTAGATGCCGGTCGAACGGTCGGTCGCCGAGATGATGCCGGTGGTGGCGCTGTAGCCCTTGCCGAACGGGAAGCCGAGCGCGAGCACCCAGTCACCGACCCGTCCCTGGTCGGAATCGCCCCATTCCACCGGCTGGATGCGCGCGCCCTTGACGCGCAGCACGGCGAGGTCGGTCTGCAGGTCGACGCCGACGAGCTCGCTGTCGTAGGTGCGGTTGTTGTTGGTGTGGATGCTGATGCGGTCGTAGGGCACCGGCATGCCGCGCGCGCCGCGCACGAACTGCTGGTGCTGGTTGGTCTGCAGCACGACGTGCGAGTTGGTGAGGATGTAGCTCTCGCCGCCGTCCTTGCCGTCATTCCACGCGAAGGCGAAGCCGGATCCCTCGCCGACATCGATCTCCTGGACCTCCTCGCGCAGTTCGATGCCGCGCAGCAGGCGGAACTGCTCGCGGGTATGGATCGACACCACGCTGGGGCTGGCGATCTCGTGGATCAGGTTGAAGGCCCGCGACAGCACGAAGGCCTGGGGTGCGACCTTGGCCAGTTCCTCGCGGGCCTTGGCGTGGGCCGGGTCCTCGGCGGCTGGGGCGGCGAGCGCGAAGGCGAGCGCGAGGGGCAGGGCGGTGAGCGAGCGGATCATGGGACCTCCTCGAGCGGCGCCGCGCGGTGGTCGCCGCACGCCGTCGTCAGCGGCACCCTACCCCGCTCGGACCGGGGGGTCTACCGGAACGGCCTCCCAGGCGCCCATCGGCGAGCGCCAGCGCGGTCTGGGATCTGGGCGCCGGTCTTGTCTGGCTCGGCACCAGCCCAAAGCTGCCGCCATGACCAGCGACCTTGTTTGCGTGGTGACCACCCCGGCCGTGCTCGGCGAAGGTCCGATCTGGTCGGCCAGCGAGGGCCTGCTGTATTGGGTCGACATCAAGGGCCGCACCGCCAATGCCTTCGATCCGCGCGATGGGCGCAACCGCTCCTGGGCGCTGCCCGCCGACGTCGGCACCATCGTGCCCGCCCGCGACGGCGGCTGCGTGGTGGCGTTGCGCGATGGGCTCGCGGCCTTCGATCCGCGCAGCGGCGCGGTGCGCATGCTCGGCGCCACCCACGGGCATCCGCCCGGCAAGGGCTTCCGCTTCAATGACGGCAAGTGCGATCCCGCGGGACGGCTGTGGGTCGGTTCGATGCACGACGACGCGCAGGCCGGGGCGGCGCATCTCTACCGCTATGACCGCGCCGGCGGCATCACGCGCATGGTCGAGGGCGTGACCGTGTCCAACGGGCTGACCTGGTCGGCCGACGGCCGGACCATGTACTACGTCGACAGCGTGACCCATCGCGTCGACGCCTTTTCCTTCGACAACGCCACCGGTGCCATCGCCGACCGCCGCACCGTGGTGCGCTTCCCCGAGGCCATGGGCTTTCCCGACGGCATCGCCATCGACGCGCAGGGCATGTTGTGGGTGGCGCTGTGGGATGGCTGGCGGGTGCAGCGCTGCGATCCCAGCAACGGCGCGCTGCTCGAGCACATCGCCGTCCCGGTGGCGCGGGTCAGCGCCTGCGCGTTCGCTGGGCCGGGGCTCGACGACCTGTACATCACCACCGCCCGGGTCGGGCTCGACGCCGCGGCGCTGGCCGGGCAGGCCCAGGCTGGCTGCTTGTTCCGCTGCAGGCCCGGAGTCGCCGGACTGCCCACCCACGCCTTCGCCGGGTGATCCGCCCGGTCACCGCGCGCCGGTGGGCGCCGTTCGTTCTGCGCATGCCGTCGCGCGTCCTCTCGCTGATCGTGGTCCTGTGCGCCAGCGCTCCGCTGGGCGCGGCAGTGGTGACCTGGAGCGGTGCTGGCGGCGATGGACGTTTCGCCAATCCGGCGAACTGGGGCGGGGCGACGCCGCAGGCCGGGGACGACCTGGTCATCGTCGCCGACGGCGCAACCGCGTTGGTCAACGATCTCGCCGCATGTCCGGTGGGCTCGCTGAACATCGCTGGCGCGATGCTCAGCGGCGACCCACTGATGGTGTCGGGTGCGATCGTCTGCACTGCGGATGCGCGCGTGGGCGGGATCGTGCTGGGCGGACCGGTGGTGTGCACGGTCGCCTCGGGCGCGACGTTAACCCTGACCGCGCAACTCGACAACCGCGGGCACGACCTGCGCCTGGACGGCGAGGGCCAGTTGGTCGTGGCCGCGCCGATCGTCGGCGTCGGTGGTTTGAGCAAGGACGGTCACGGGCAGCTGACCCTGGCAGCCGTCAGCACTTTCACTGGCGCGGTCGCGTTGCGCGGTGGCGAGGTGCGCATCGAGGTCGATGCGCCCGCGTCCGGCGATGGCGCCTTCGGCGCGGGCGGCGCTGCGGTGGCGTGCAACGGGGTGCGCCTGGTCTTGGCTGCCGGCCGCTGTGAACGCGCCCTCGCCTTCGGCGAACTCGGCGGAGCCGTCCTGGCC
>JACDEC010000200.1 GCA_013816645.1 Planctomycetota bacterium | reverse complement strand
CTCGCGCACCGCGCTCGAGCGCTTGGTCGGCGCGCCGGGAGCGGTGTTGTCGCTGTCGAGGTAGGTGGCGATGACCTGCTCGCCTTCCTTGACCGCGAGCACATCGGCGCCGGCGGGCTCGCCGGCGCGCACGGTCTTGATCTCGCCCTGGAAGACGCCGCTCGCCGGCTTGGTCTCCTTGGCGACCACGGTCACCGCGCCCTGCGCCGTCGAGACCGAGACCTCGACGGTGTCGGGCTTGTCGCTGACGTCGAGGTCGTAGTCGACGACCTGGAAGGACAGCCGCTCGCCGATGCGGAAGCGGTAGCGCTCGAAGAGCTCCTCCTGGAGCTGGCCGTCGATCACCCGGTTGCGCGCATCGAGGAAGCGCACGCCGCCGTTGTAGTAGGTCACCGCGAGGCGCGAGCGGACCGTGTCGACCTGGCCCTTCTTGTTGCGCTCATCGAGGTAGCTGACCGAGACCTCGCCGCCCGCGGACAGCTCGAGCACCTCGTTCTCGGCGAGCGACTTGTAGTCGATGCCCTGCTTGGGCATGACCAGCTGGTCGCCGTCGTGGACGCGCACGCTGGCCACCGCCGGCGCGTCGCCGTCCTCCCAGGCCATGATCACCATGCGCAGGAAGCGCGTGGCGACCTTGGGGAAGCGGACCTCGCTGCCGTAGCGGTCGTCGAACCACGACGCGCTCGCCAGGGTCTGCCCGGTGAAGGTCGAGATGTCGCTGGGCTTGGCGGCGGCGTTGAGCGCCGCGTCGGGGATCGGGACGAAGGCAGCGGCGCCGGGCGGCTTCCACAGCAGCTGCACGCCGGAGAGCCCGCTGTCGCTGTTGGCGAGCAGGCGGATCGGCACCAGGCCGAAGGGCAGGTCCTCGACCCGGCCGCGCCAGCGCGGTTCGCCCTCGCCGGCGGCCTCGTCGCGTTCCTTCTCGATCACCAACTGGTCGTCGATGGTCATCCAGCAGCGGCCGCCGGCCGCGACCGCGAACTCGTAGGTGCCCGGCGCCGGGATCAGCAGCAGGCCGTCGGCCAGCCAGTCGGCCTTCTCGGCCTTGGCCTTGTCGTCGGCCGGCTTGGGCTTGTCGTCGGCTGCCTTCGGCAGGGCGGTGTCGAACTTCGCAGCCCCGACCGGCTTGGCGTTGGCCAGCGGCGCGCCGGGGCGGATGCGCGACATCATCTCGAGCGCTTCGCGGGTCGAGCGCACCGGCCGCCGCGTCGGCTGCGCGGCGAGGTCGAGCCGACCGGCCATCGGCGCGTTGGCGCGCGGCGCGAGATCGTAGATCGGCGTCCAGGTCTTGCCGGTGGCGCTGATCTCGAGCCGGTAGGAGGTGATGCGCCGGTCGACGCCGAAGGCGCCGACACCGGCGCCACCGCTGGTGCTGCGCAGCTGGTTCACCGGCACCGGCGTTGGCGCCACCCCAGCCTTGGCCATCACCAGTTCGAGGTGCGATCCGCCGTTGCCCTGGAAGTGCTCGGCGATCACGGGGTGCCAACCGGCGGTGAGTTCGACGTCAGCCTTGTGCAGGGTCGCGCCCTGCCCGACCCAGGCGTCGACCACGCGCTTGCCGTCGATGGTCAGGCGCACGCCGTCGTCGCCGACCAGGCCGAGCGTCCAGGTCCCCTGCTCGGGGATGTTGATCTCGCCGACCCAGCGGTCGCTGTAGTTGTCGGTGCCGATGTTGGGCACGTTGATGCCGGTGAAGCTCGGCGCGCCGATCGAGCGGTGGGCCGCCGGACCGGAGAGATCCACGCCGCGGAACCAGCTTGCGGACAACCCTTCAACCGGGACCGCGGGCGCCACCGGACCGGTCTGCACGCGCTTGCCGCGGCTCCAGGCGAAGCGGTCCATGGTGGTCATCGACTTGAGGTCGATGGTCACGGTCTTGCCCGGCTGCTGATCGCCCAGGGCGATCCAGGCCTTATCGGCCTGGTCGTAACCCGGCGTCTGCGGCTGCATGACCATCACCAGCGGATCGCTGCCGGGTGCGGAATCGCTGACCCGCAGGTCGGCGGGCTTGAGCCCGGTCTTGACCGTCGCCTGGAAGATGCCGCTGTGGGCCTCGCTCTCGGTGAGCTTGACCTGCACGCGATCGCCGGCGGCCTCGACCAGCGCGACGACCTCGTCGGCCTCGTCGCTGAGATCCTGGTCGGGGTCGCGCACCGCGACGTAGAACGGGTTGCCCGGCTTGATCTCGGCGTTGTTGCGGAAGGTGCGCGACTTGCTGGCCGCGATCTCGCGCGCCTTGCTCATCGACGTGGCGTCGAAGGAGGCGAGCAGCTTGTCCAGCGACTTGGCCTTCTGCTGCTTGGAGTCGAGCACGAAGGCGGTGTCCTCGGCCGAACTCGAGGCCTTGAGTTCGGCGTTGGCGGCGATGCCGATGTCGCCCGCGCCCATCACCAGGTTGGCGCGGCCGAGCTTGAAGTCGGGCGTGTAGTCGTAGCTGATGCTAGCGTTGCCGCCGACCTCGAGCATGCGGTTGCCCGGCGTCGCCTTGCCGAGCACCGTGGGGATCGACCCGGTGAACAGGCCCTTGATGTCCTGCGACAGGGTCAGCTCGATCTCCTCGCGGTCGCCGTTGGACGACGCCACCAGCACCGGCACCGAGGTGCGGTTCTGGCTCGCCTGGAGGTAGGTGTCGCGCAGGGTGATGCGCAGCGGTTCGCCGGGCGTCACCGGCTCGCGGTTGGTCGACAGGCCGACCAGGGTGATGACGTCCTCGGCTTCCTTGAGCCGGCTGGCGCCGATCAGCAACTTGCCCCAGTCGAGGTAGAGCTGGTTGGCCAGGTCCTTGGGCGGGTTGTCCGCTGCGATCTCGCGGAACATGCGGAACGCCTCGTCCTGCTGCTGCTCCTCGCTGGCCAGCACCGCGAGCCGGAACTTGGCCTTGATGCGCACCTCGCGGTCGTCGTTGAAAAGCAGCTGCTCGTAGGCCGAGCGCGCCTGGCCGGCCTGGCGCTGGGCGTAGAAGCAGTCGCCGACGCGCAGCGCCGCGTCGATCGCGGTGGGGCTCTTGGGCCAGCTCGCGACCACCGCCTGGTACTCGAGCAGCGCGACCTGCGAGTTGCCCTCGTGGAACGAGGCTTCGCCGATCAGGTAGCGGGTGCGCGCGGCGGCGTCGGCCGAGGCGGCCGCGTCGCCGAGCTGGCGCTGGTAGGCGCTGAGCAGGCGCCTGGACTGGGTGAACTTCTCCTCGCGGATCTGGTTGCGCGCGACCAGCAGCACCAGGTCGCTGGAGACGGTGCCGAGATTGTCCTCGAGCAGCTGGAGGTGCTGCGTCGCCATGCGGTAGGCTTCGCTCTCGTCGCCGGTGGCGATGAAGGCGGCGGCGCGCAGCAGCGGCGCGCGCGGGTCGCGCTCGTCGATCTCGGTGATCACGCCGAGCTTGCCCAGGCAGCCGGTGGCCAGGCGCTGGGCGAGCTGGATGCGCTCGGCGCCGACCCGGGTCGGCTCGAACCACTTGGCCATGTGCTGGAAGGCGCCGGCGGCCAGGCCGTAGCGCCCGGCGTTCATCTCGGCGGTGACCTCGGCGAGCACGCGGTCGAACTGGTCGGGCGCGTCGCGCCAGCCGGTGCGCACCAGGCGGTTGAGCAGCAGGCCGCCCTCGATCGGATCCGAGGTGCGCTTGAGGTCGTAGAGATTGCGGGCGGCCCAGGTGGTGTACCCCGAGCAGCCGCCGTGATCGAGCAGGAAGCCGAACCACTGCTGCTTCTTCTGCAGCGCCTTGGCTGGACCCTCCTTGTCCCATCCGGCGAGACGCGCCTGGATGACCTTCATCATCGCGTCGCCGAACTGGTTGCCGTCGGAGACCATCCCGTGGGCGACGACGTTCTTGTAGAGCTCCTGGACGCAGCGCTTCTCGAGCTCCTCGTCCTTGCGCTCCTGCGACAGCTGCAGCATCACGATCAGCCCGCGCTGGTACTGCGACAACGCGTCGGGGAACTCGTCGCGGATCCGGCCGAGGGTCTTGAGGCAACCGGCCTGGTCGCCGCCGCGCTGAGCGACGGCGAGGTTGAGCAGGCATTCGGCCTGGATGTCGCGCCGCGGGCAGGTCTTGATGACCTCCTCGTTGAGCGGCCACTTCATGTCGTCGGGCAGGCCGTGCTCCCAGAGCACGCCGCGCCACACGCGGTCCCAGTCGCCCTTGGCCATCATCGCGCGCAGCGCCTTGGCGTAGTTGTCGCGATCCCCGCCGCGCGCTACCCAGGTGCAGTAGTTCGCCAGCTCGTCGTTGGACCAGGTCTCGAACGGCCGGTTCAAGGTCGACAGCATCACGTCGGCCGCGTCCTTCCAGCGGCCGGCGCGCGCGCGCATGGTCGCGGTGTGGAAGGCGACGGAGGCGTTGCCCTTGGCCGGTCCGGCGAGCAGTTCGCCGGCGACCACGTCGAGGTCGGCGAGCAGGTCGGCGCGGTTGAACGCCGTCGTCCATTGCGCGTACTGGATGCCCCAGTTCGGGTCCTTGGTCGCTCCGTAGAATTCGCGGGTGATCTCGGGGATCTTGTTGCGCATCTCGCCGTCGTGCTCGGCGTTCCAGCGCGCCACGCCGCGCAGCCAGTTCTGCAGCGCCGGGCTGAGCTTGCCCATGACCTCGGCGTTGCGGGTCAGCTCCAGGCTCTTCTTCGAGCGCTCGCCGTGGGTGCCCTCGGTCGCTTCGGCGAGGGTGCGGTGCAGCGGATCCTCGGGCTTGGCCTGGGCGCGCTCGCGCAGCTTGGCGCCGCGTTCGGGCTGGCCTTTCCAATTCATCGCCTCGGCGGCGCGCTCGCCGATGTGGCGGCGCAGGTCGGTGGACAGCGGCGCCGCGAGGATGGCCAGGTAGGTCGACTCGACCTTGTCGGCGTCGAAGCTGGCGTGGCGGAATGCTTCGTGCAGGCGGTCGGCCATCCAGCGCGCGTGGTCGTCCCAGATCAGGCCGAAGCCGATCAGCGTGGTGGCGTAGATGTCGCGCGCCTTCTCGAGCTTGGCGGCGTCCTCGCCGGCGGTCGACGCGGTGGCATAGCCGTAGATGTTGCCGGTGGCCAGCGCGACGCCGTCGGACTTGGCGCGCTGCTCCTGCCAGACCTGGCCGACCGCTTCGGCCAAGGCCGGGTTGGCCACCGCGGTGTTGGCGAGCAGGTCGCGCTGGGTCCACGGCGAGGCCTTGAGCACCTGCTTCCAGTGCTCGACCTGCTTGCCGGGATCGGTCTCGGCGCGGGCGAGCACCGCCTGGATGATCGCCAGGCGCTCGCCGTCGGCGCTCCACACCGGCAGCAGCAGACCGGCGATGCGCTGGCATTCCGCCGGGGCCAGCTTGGCCTCCTGCGCGGCCCAGAGGATGCCGGGCGAATCCTGGTGCCAGGTCGCCTTCTCGGCGAACATCGACCACAGCACCGCGCGCTGTGCCGGCGGCGCCACGCTGCCGCCCTGGTACAGCCAATTGACGTCGCCGGTCTTGGAGAAGGCGAAGATCAGGCGCTGGTTGGCCGCGTCGTTCTGGCCGGCGCCGTGCAGGACCATGCCGTGGTTGCCGGCGATGGCCGGGTTCTCGGCGAAGGTCGGCTGGGCCGCGACGACCGCGTCGTAGACCTCCAGCGCCAGGCGCGGGTTGGAACGCGCGCGGACCAGGAACTCGTTGAGGTGCCCGGCCAACGCCGGATCGGCGGGGAACTGGCGCAGCAGCAGTTCGAGGGCTTGACCGCGCTGGACGCGCACCTCCTCGTTGTTGCGGTCGCCGCCATCCCACACCCCGAGCAGCGCGGCCCGCGCCGGCGGCGTGCGCGGCCACTGCTTGGCGAGCGCGAGGTACTCCTTGTTCGCGCGCAGGCCGTCGAGCAGGTAATGGTTCATCACGTTGGCGGCGTGCACCGCGCGCGCGGCGGCCTCGTCCGGGGTGATGCCGACCTCGGCGGAGGCTGACTTGTAGGCGATCGCCGCCTTGTCGAACTGCCCCGCCGCTTCGCACAGGCGCCCGAGGCGCTGGTTGACGCCGGGGGCGGCGAAGCCGGCGGAGATGCCGCGCGCCAGCGCGCCGGCGGCTTCGGCGGGACGACCCGCCTTCTCGTAGGCGGTGGCCAAGGCGGCGAAGTCCTCGGCGCGCGCGCCGGCCTTCTGGAC
>JACDEC010000199.1 GCA_013816645.1 Planctomycetota bacterium | reverse complement strand
CCCATGGAGCGCTGCGCGGCCCGCGTGAGCGCCTGTTGGCGCGACAGCGCCTGGGTGAGCTGGTTCACCTGCGTGCGCAGGTGTTCCAGTTCCCGCCGGTCATTCGGCTGCGGCCCGATCGCTTTGGGCGCGCACGCGTTGACCAGGCCGGCAATGCCCTGGGCTTCGAGCATGTAGTACCGCGCGACCGAGATCCCCAACGCGGTGGCGACGTCGCTGGGAGAGCGGGTGCCGCCGAGCACGTCGAGGATCCCGATCGCGATGGTGCGGGTGCGCGGGCAGATGGCCGGTTCCGGGACGCGCGGCCGGTTTGTGCTGCCACGCGGACGACCCCGTCGCGGCGCCGGAGCCGTCGCTGCTCCCGGAGCCTGCTCCGCTGCCGGAACGGCTACCGCGGCGGTCACGGCGCACCTCCCGTGACCGGCGCGTCACCGGGCACCAGCAACGGATCGGTGAACAGCGCGTCGACGGCAGAGATCCCGGGTGGCGGCGTGCGCGGAGCACCCTCCCAGGGCGATGCGGGCACCCCGTGCGCGGCGACCGGTTCCGGCAACGGCTGCGCCGGTGGGGCGCCGCCCCCGAGCGAGACTTCCACCGGCTGCCCGGTGCCGGTCTTCATCAGCAACCGGTCGCCGGCGGAGTGCACGCTGACCGACTGGCCGTTGACGTTGCCGGCGAGATAGAACGGCGTCTTGGGCGCGCCGTGCCGGGCGATCTCCACGGCGTTCGCCGCCACCCGTTCCTTCAGCGTCGAGAGCATGGTCGGCGCCGCGCCGAAGAAGCGGTCGGCCGGCGCCAGACCGCCGATGCCCTGATGGGGCCGCTGGAAGTTGTAGTAATCGATGAAGTGCCCGATGCGGATACGGGCATCGCCGAGATCGGTGAATACCGCGGCTTCGGCGCATTCACGCCACAACGTCCCCCAGAAGCGTTCGGTCTTCCCCAGCGTCTGCGGATGGCGCGGAGTCGCCACGATCTGGCGGATGCCGCGCTTCCGGCATTCATGCTGGAACGCCGACGTCCCCCGCCAGGTCACGTACTGCGACCCGTTGTCCGTCAGGACTTCTTCCGGGGCACCGTACGACGCGATCCCGGCACGCAGCGCTTCGATCACCAGCGAGCTCGATTGGCTGGCGTGCAGGGCGTAGGACACCACGTATCGGCTATGGTCGTCGAGGAAGGCGACCAGGTAGACGCGCTGGTTCTGGCGTTTGAGCATGAACGTGAACAGGTCGGTCTGCCACAGCTGGTTCGGCCGCGCGCGCTCGAACGAGCGCACATGGTCTTTGTGCGGCCGGGTCGGGACCGACACCGGTTCGCACCCCGCCTCTTTGAGCACGCGGGCTACGGCGTTGGCGGACGCCGCGAAGCCATCGGAGCGCATCAGCACGTCGCTGATCCGTTCGATGCCCCAGTCGGGGTTGTGTTCTTTCATCAGCAGGATCGCCCGCTTCACCACGTCGGGCAGCCGGCTGCCCGATTCCCGGCCGCGCTTACGCTCGCACAGCCCGGCCGGGCCGTCGGCTTCGAACTTCGCCTTCCAGGCGTACAGGGTGTGCTTCGACACCCCGACCAGCGGCGCGTAGTCGCCGGCCGGCAGGCCGGAGCGCTGCCACGTGTCCAGGATCAGCAGCCGTTGCTGCGGGGTGTAGGTCGCCCCGCGCTGGGCGACCTCGGCTGGCGTGGCCAGCCGGCGCACCCGGTTCGGGGTTCCGGTCCGGCGCCCCGCGGTGACCGGGCTGGCCTGGGTCTGGGGGTCGATGTGGTCGCGCTCGGCGGGCTGGGGGTCGTCCTCCAGAACCACCACGTCGTCGTCCTCCAGGGCCGGGGGCGGCGCGAACGGTTCCGGCTCGTCCTCGGGGACGTCCGGGTATTCGGCGATGGGCTCCAACCACGTGCTCGGCGGCCGTGGCGGCGGGGTCCGGTCGTCGCGCTGCGCGCGCCGGGGATCGAACGGGGCAGGCGGCTGAGCCTGGGGTTCCCCGGGGGTGTTGCTGGTCGTCATGCGTCGCTCCTGTGCGGCTAATGCCGCGGCTAGGGAGCGACCGAATTCATCAACCTATTTCAGGCCATTGGTTGGCGGGAATTTCGGCGAGGGCTACAATCCGTTGCGGGGCGGATGCGATCGTCACCTACAACCTCAAGGACTTCCCCGACGCCGCTCTGCAACCATTGGGGATCGAGGCTCAGCACCCGGATGACTTCGTTCTTTGCCAGATCGACCTGGGGCCGGCGGTCGTGCTGCGTGCGCTCCGTGAGCAGAGGGCTTCGCTGAAGCGCCCGCCGATGAGCCTGGATGATTTCCTGAAACACGCTGGAGAGCCAACAGCTGGTGCAGACCGTCGCTCGGCTGCGTCGCGATCACTACGCCGAGTTGCTGTAAGGCACCAGGGATCTCCTCGACCCAGTGCTTAGCCGCCGGGCAGTCTGGCGACTGCTGTCGGCGACGTCAGGCGGCGACATACAGCGGCTCAGCGGACGTCAGGATGCTGTCCCGCTTGTACGGATTCGGCGACCGTTCGACAGAATCGCGAGTGAACAGGTCGACTGGGCGGTCGAACACGGATGCGAACTCCTCGGCCATGCCGAAGAACTCGAGTCCTGGTGTCTGGCCCGGCTCGAAGGTCACGAGCAGGTCGACGTCGCTCTCTGGCCGCGCCGTTCCCTTTGCGCGCGAGCCGAACAATTCGAGCTTGGCGACGTGGTAGCGTCGGCAGAGGGCGGCCAGGGCGGCGGGATCGAGTTCGAGTCCGAGGGGCACGGCGGGATGCTAACCCAGTGCCCGGCGGCGTGAACCAGGAAGGGCCTCGACTGCTGCGCTCCTGGTCCAGCCGTGCGATTGCCCGATCTCAGAGGAGGCAGGCCCCGCCGCACCGCTCGACGCGTTAATGGGCGCGGCGCCGTATTCCCGCGTCCCCCCGATCCGCGCCAAGCAGATCTTAGGCGAGGTCGAGGAAGCGGTCAGCACGTGGCGCACGGTCGGCACCGCTCTCGGCATGACGCTGTGGAGTTGGACCAGATCGCGGAAGCCTTCTCGATCGGAGGCTGAGCCAGGGCGATCATGCCGGCTCTCGGTCAATATCCCTGCGCTGCAAAGTGCTGCAATCAGGCTCGGCTTACACCACTTCGTTGCATGCCCCTCAAGCCTGATGACCAGGATTCGGTCGCATCGTACCGCTCTCTGGGTCTACGTGGTTCCCGATCGTCCAGAGTCGTCGTGGACATCGTCAAGCGCCTTCCGATACCGTGTGGCCGCCCCGGCAAATGCTCCGATCACGCTATCTCGTTCTTTGCGTTCCAGCCAGACACGGAGATCTCCCCGATCGGGCGGATGACATCGGCACGCATCGAGATGGATGCGCGTGAGGAGCAGGTAGCTCTCGGTATGGGAGACGCCTTCGTCTACGAACGAGAACGCCTCCTCCAGCGCGTCGATCGCCACCTCGCAGCACTGACGAACGGCGACGTGGTGCCCGCGTACTGCCAAGGCCTCGATGACGGTGACGACATCGGCGACCCGCAGCCAGTGGGCATCCTCGTCCCGCCAGGTCATGTGCCTGTCGGGTTTGAGCGCGCGTTGGATCAATCCGCACAACCGGCCGACGTCGGGATGATCAGGGGATCGACCGGCGGCCATCGAGAGTTCGATAGCCATGCGCACCTGCTGGTTGCCAAGGCTCAGGCGTTGCAGGAGTTCGACCGCGAAGGTGGGATCCTGGGCGATCCACTGGTCGACGATGCGGTGATCGGAATCGTAGCATGGCGACTCGGTCCGCGCTTCAGACGATCGCCGCGGGCTCATGGCTTCGCTTGACGCAGGCGGTCGACAACGTGGTGCGAAACGGCTTCCAACTCGGGAAGGTAGTGGACGGCAATCCCAAGAACCGAAGCGATCGGCGCGAGTTGACCGAGGAACTCCTGACGTCGGACCAGGAAGCGGCGCGGCAGGCCCTGCGTCGCGCTGGCGAGCAGTTCATCGCCGAGATCGCGATCGAGATCCTCCAGGACACGGAAGGCGATGATGAAGTCGCTCCCGAGGTCGTGGACCAGCAGCATATGCGGAAAAAACGGGCGTGTGCCGAGTTCGGCGATGATTACCGGGAAAGGTCGGACACGATCCACGAACCAGTCAGCTTCGATCCGCTCGGCGGTGCGCGCGATGGAGGCGGCGCGCACCTCATCGAAACGGAACGGTCGCATCGCCGGGCGCTGATAGATCGGGGTCTCGTGCCGATCCCAGTGCTCGGTTCCGTCCGGATCCCGTTCGGCGAGGAGGATGCGTCCACGATGGTCCGGAGCGAGGCAATGCGGTTGTCCCTCAGTCATCCGCGCAACCTCGAGAGCCTTGCGCAAGGCACGCGTCATCCAGGGCAGGTCTCCCTCTGTCATCAGGTCGGGAATGTAGCCGGAGTTCGCGTCCAACGCGTCGGGCCATGCTCGCGGACCATGATGTCGACGTCCCAGTTCCTTGAAGATCGGCCGCATGGCGAGGCTGAGTCGATTGCGTTCCTCGAACGTCACCGAAAGATTGCGCTGCTCCACGCCGGCGTCCTCGGGAGTCGGCCAGCGCTCTTGCATAGCGCGGAAGCTGCGCCACCCCGTATCCCCGGGGTACAGCACCAGGCCGAAGTTCTGGCCGAGACTTCCGATCACCACGCACCATCCGATCTCGTCGCCGACAGGCGAACGGACGCCGAACACCTGGGTGTCGTCCATCCAGCGCCACGGCGCCTGCTTGCGGTAGTCGTCGGCGGCGTCGAGGAGCGCATGCCAGAGAGCAGCGCGGTCTGGCTTCATGGGCAGGGGCGCCTCTCGTAATGAAAGATTCTTGCCGTTATATCCGAAATCATGGCGAGCCACCACTGAAGCGCTCATTGGCTGGAGCACTTCTTCAGGGGCGGGTCTCTCCATCCAGGATCTCTTGAGCCTGCTGCACCAGCAACGGCAGATGGATGGTAGCCACCTGGAAGACGACGGCCTCATCGGTGCGTCCATAATCATGGACCAGACGATGCCGCATGCTGGAGATCAACGGCCAGGGGATCGCCGAGTGGGTGTTCTTGAAGGTGTCCGACAGCTTCCACGCCGCCTCGCCGACCACCTGGATGCCGTAGCAGGTCGCGAAGAAGGTTTTGGCGTCAGCGACGAACTGGTCGCGACTGACACCGGCGATGATGGCGGCGACCTTCTGCCCGAAGGCGACCATGTCACGCAATCGGGCGGCATCCTCCTCGTCAACCGGCATAGAGGACTTCCGCTGCCGACAGCACGCCGCGGCGGAAGATGGGATTGTCGTCGCGTTCGACCCGCGGTCGGGTCAGCAAGTCGACCTTCCTTCCCACCAAGTGCTCCAGATCGTCCGCGAGCCCGAAGAATTCCAGCCCAGGAGTCTGCCCTTCTTCGAAGGTGACGAGCAGGTCGACATCGCTGTCCGGCCGGGCAGTGCCCTTGGCCCGCGAGCCGAACAGTTCCAGCTTGGCGACGTGGTAGTGTTGGCAGAGGGCCGCCAGGGCGGCGGGATCGATGGCGAGTCCAAGGGGCATGGTCACCACCCTACCCCGGATTCTGGAGAGGCGAACCGAGAACGGCTGACGATGGTTCGGGGGCAACGGCTAGGCCACCGCGATCGGTCGAAAGAGATCTCCGGCATGAGCGGATGCAGGCAACGACCGCGTTTACCGAACAGAAGCGCCCCTGGTCGGGCCAACGCAGCGACCTTGCCCCGTTACCCGTGGACCAAACGCTTCGGCGATGACCAACGCCGCGCCGACCGTCTGCGATGACATCGCCATCCTCGTCATCGGCTGCGCCGCCTGGATGAACCGCGACCTGCAACGGGTCGCCGATTTCCTGGATGCCCAGCTGCGCGCCGTGCTTGCGGCCGTGCCGCGGGTACCGCGCCTGGATGCCGAGGTCCGACGACGTTTGGCCGAGTTGGCGAATCGTATTGAGCGGGCCCGCCTGGAGGCCTGTGCCCGGATTGTCACCGTCGACACGCTGCGCCGCTGGTTCCGAACGCTCGTCGCGCGCAAATGGACGCACCCCCGCACCGGTCCAGGCCGGCCGCCGATCGCGCCCGACACC
>JACDEC010000198.1 GCA_013816645.1 Planctomycetota bacterium | reverse complement strand
CGGCGAGGTGGTGCTGGTCGATTGGGGCACCGCGATCGGATCGGGGACCAGGCACAGCGCCAACTCCCTCGCCGGCACGCCGTTGTACATGTCGCCGGAACAAGCCCGCCGCCAGGCCGCCGATGAACGCAGCGACGTCTACTGCCTAGGCGCCACGCTCTTCCACCTCATCATGCTGCGACCGCCGACCTGGGACGATGATCCCGAGCGTTTCTGGCAGAAGAAGCGCATCGGCGCCATCGACCTGCCCAGCGCTGCCGAGCGGGCAGCGGCCTCGCTGCGGCTGGTCGATATCCTGCTCAAGGCGATGGCGCCGGAACCGGAGCGTCGCTATGGCGGGACGCGTGGACTCCTCCTCGATCTGAAGGCATGGCAGGATGGGGGCGCGATCAGCGCGCGCCGCGACACGATCTTCGACCGCCTGCGGCGGACCTATCGCCGCCATCGACCGGTGATGCTGACCGCCGCCGCATCGCTGGCCGCGCTGCTCGTCATCGGCGGGCTGCTGGGGCGCGAGAAGCTGCGCGAGTCCTCGACCTGGAGAGTGGTCGCCAGCGACGACTTCTCGTCGTACGACAATAACCGATTTGGCGAACGCTGGCAGGCCTGGCGCATCGACCGGGACTACACGCGGGCCGATCCGGTCGCGATCGATCGTTCGTTCTGGAGCGCGCGCGACGGCGTCCTGCACGGCGACGGCTCTTCCGGGCAGATCAACAACCTGACCTGGAACGGATCACTCACCGGCGATCTGCGCATCGAGTGGGCGGTAACTCCCGAAACCGGCACTACGAACATCAACTGCTACATCGGCGCCCGCAACCGCCTCGATGGGTACGTCTTCCACCTCGGTGGTTACGCCATCCCCACGGCGATCACCCTGACCAAGGGGCCGAAGGCCGAGATCCTGGTGCGGAAGTCGCTGCCCGCGCCGCTCGAGATGTCGCGCAGCTACCGCATGTGCATGGAACGGATGGATGACACGTTGCGCTACTGGATCGATGGGACGCTGGTCATCGAGCACCGGGATACCGAGATGCTGGTCGGCCCCGAGCATCAGGCGTTCGGTTTCGAGTGCGCCACCAGTACGGTCGCCATCGACGATCTGCGCATCTCGACCAAGCCGCTGCCGCTGCGCGCCTCGCCGCTAGCCGTCGCCGATGCGCTCTACGCGGAGCGCCTGTTCGTCAGCGCGCGCGAACGCTACCAGGAATACCTGACCCATCACCCGGATGGCGATCAGGTGCCCATGGCGAAGTACCGGGCAGCCCGTTGCCTGAGCGGCGAGAACCGCGTCGAGGAAGCGATCGCAGCGTTCGCGGCCTGCGAGCGGGAGCATCCCGCGCACGAGGTCGCGGTCGACGCCATCGCCCGGCGGGCCGCGCTGCTCCTCACGCTGGGCCGCGAGGACGAAGCGCGGGCGGCCTATGGCGAACTCGCCCGCCGACAGGCCCGACCCGAAGTGCGCAGCGCAGCCCTGCTCGACTACTCGGATTGGCTGATGGCCAATCGACGGCCGCACGATCTCCGGCTGGATGACCCCGGGTTGCCCGCAGTCATTGCCACCCTGCGCGAAGGGATCGTCGCCCTGGCCCGCGCGCTCGACGTGCCGGTGGCCGACAATGCGGCGCTCGTTTCATGCGCCGACCTGCTCAATCGGATCGGGAGCCATCGTCTGGTGCTCGAGCAATACCCCGAGCAGCGCGCGGTCTGCGCGTCCGCATTGGAGCATCTCGGGCTCCATCACGAAATCCTGGTGCGCTATCCTGAACTCACCGGGGCGGTCGTCACCGCACTGATTCAGATCGGGGCGGACCACGAACTGGTTCAGCTCTATCCGCAGAGCATCATCGGCATCGAAACCAGGATACGGCTCGGGCAGGCCACGCAGTTCCTGGACCACCCGAGGCGCGACGTCCGGGCGCTCGCCCTGCTCCAGCTCGGCCGCCACAACGAGATCCTGCGCGATCATCGCGCTGAACGCATGATCTGCGCCAGGACTCTCGCCCGCATGGGGCGCTGGGAGGAGATCCGTGCCGAATACGCCGACGTCGCCTGGTTCGAAGGTCTCGCACTCGAGCAGCTCGGCCGCTGGGAGGAACGCCTGGCCATGGGCGGCGACCTCGCGTATGTCAACTATGGCCTGGCCTTCAGCCGCTTCGCCGCCGGCGCGGATGCCGAAGGCGAAGCAGCCCTGGCGACCGCCGAGCAGCAGCCATTCCCTTGGACGGATTCCCATCATCTGCACTTCGGGCGCTTCGTGCTCGGCCCGACCATGCGCTGGCGGTTGGGTCAGGACGAGTCGCCGATCGAATCGTGGCGCCGTTGGCGCGTCGAGCATCGCGATCGTCTCGGTGGGCTGCCCGAGCGCAGCTACGCCGTGCTGTTGGGCGAGGAGGTCAGCGTCATCTGGGGGCTCGAATTTGAGATCCTGGCGGGCGTTCGCGCCGAGCTCGCGGGCCGCGACGACGTCGCGGACGCCTGCTACGCTCGCTATCTCGCCAAGGCGCCGGATGCCCGTGATGCCGTGGTGGTGGCCTTCATCCGCGCGCGCCGCCGCGCACCCTGAAGCTCCCGGCTGTTGCCGAGGACCACCGGGGCGCGCGACCGTCCAGGTTTGCTATCGCGCTGGATTGGATCAACGGAGTGAAGCCTTGCCCATTCCGCGGTCCGCAACGACATTCGCCCCATGCAGCACGTCGATGCCCTGAGTCTCGCCAATGATTGGACGCTGTGGAGCTGCGAGCATTCCACCGCGTTGACGGTTCCGCCTCCTGACGGTCCGGATCTGGTCGCGGGACTCGCCCTCCCGCTCGACGTGCGCACCGCGGTCAGCCTCGCCAAGGGCCTTCCGGATCCTCGTCGCGACCGCGACTCGCGGGCGACCGACTGGGTGGCCGCCAAGGAATGGTGGCTGGCGACCCGCTTCGCGCTTCCCGCGATGGCGAGCGGCACGCGCGCCTTCCTGCGCACCCGCGGCTGCGACGATCTCGCCCAGGTCTTCGTCGACGGCCGGCACGTCGGCGCCACCGAGAGCTTCAATCGCACCGACTTCCACCCGCTGCACGGCTTCGCCGCTGGAACCCACGATCTCCAGCTCAGGTTGTGGCCGTGCGAACCGTCGGCGATCGAATCGCTCGACCCCCTGCGCGTACGCCGACGCGAGCAGGATCTCAAGTCGTGCATGTTCCATGGCGGCGACCACAACCCGTTCCTCTTCAACGCCGGCGTGGCGATCGCACCGCGGATCGTCATCGCGCGCGGCGGGTTGTTGCGCAGCGCGCACCTCGCTTACGCCTTCACCGGCGAGGACCGCATCGCCGGATCGTTGCGTCTCGACCTCGACGCCTGGGAACCGATAACGATCGAGGCCACGCTGGTGCCCGAGAATTTTTCCGGACCCACCCTGGCCTTCCGCTGGTCCTGCGAACCGGGAAGTGGCGTGCGCGCGTTGCCCGTGGCCGAAGTCGCGGTCGCGCGCTGGATGCCCGCAGCCCTGGGCGAACCGCGCTGCTATCGCCTGACTGTGCGCATCGCCGATCAGTCGATCAGCGGGATCACCGGATTCCGCGCGGTCGAGCGGCGCGACAACGGCGCCTTCGTACGCCGAGCGGTGCCGTCGATCTTCGCCTGGCACTCCTACGAGAACAACGGCCCGTACGGCCAGGAATACTACAAGGGCTACGACGCCATCCGCGAGGCCGGCGAATCCTGGCCGGCGCAGCCGCGCGAAGGCGACTACCGGCACCAGCACGCGGTGAATGGTCGCGACCTGTTCATCATGGGCGGTTCGGTGGTGCCGCCGACCTTGTTCTGGTCGGACTGGTCTCCCGATGCGCAGCGCGACCTGGTGCGGCGGGCTCACTCAGCGAACCTCAACACCTTGCGCATCTGGGGTGGCGGCTACCTGCTCGACGACGCGTTCTTCGCCGAAGCCGATCTGCTCGGCGTGCTGATCCAGCACGACTTCCTCAACTTCGCCCACTTCAAGGATCGCAGCCTCTCGCACCAGCGCCGCCGAGAACGCGAGTACCGCGCCCTGGTCCGCGCGGTGGGCGCGCACCCCTCGGTGATTACTTACAACGGCGGCAACGAACTGCTGCAGGCGCCGAACCGACCGCTCGATCCGCCGTTCCAGGCGATGGCGCGAGTGGTCGCCGAGGAAGCGCCGCACCAGCTCTTCCACCGCTCGTGCCCGGTGAATCCCGAGGTCCACGGCCCGTGGATGTTCGATCTCGACCACGCCGCGCGTTACGCCAGCGCCGCGGCGATCTTCAATTCGGAATGCGGCGTCATGGCCGTGCCGTCGCTCAAGACCCTGGCGCGCACGTTCTCCCCGTCCGCGCTCGCCAATCCGATGGGTGCGGATTGGCTGTACCGGGTCTGCGATGCCGGCTATTTCCGCACGCTCGAGAACAACCTGCGCTTGTTCGCGCCGCTCGGCAGCCTCGACGCCGGCGGTGTCGCGCGCTGCACCCAATGGATCCAGGCCCTCGGCTACCAGGTCATCGTCGAGGAGCACCGTCGCCAGCAGCCGGCGACCACCGGCTTCACCACCTGGGAATACAACGAACCTTGGCGCGACCTCAACTGGGGCCTGCTCGACAGCGACCTGGTGCCCAAACATGCCTTCTCGTCCTTCCGCCGGGCAGCCGCCCCGCGTCTGGTATCCGCGCGCACCCCGACCTTCGTCTATGCGCCAGGTGCGCAGCTCACCGCGGAGATCCACCTATCCGGCGCGATGTTCGCCGCGGATGTGGTGGCCACCGTGCGGGATGCCCAGGGGCGGGTGTTCGCCGAGACTCATCTGCGCGGTAGCAGCGGCGGGGTGTCCGCGTGCATCGGCAGCGTCGTGGCGATCGCTCCCGCTGCGGGGATGTTCCACCTCCGGCTCACCGCGCGCTGCGATGACGGAACGATGGTGAGCAACGACTACCTGTTCTGCGTGCTGCCCCCTGCCCCCATGGAGCGGGTGCGCGGGCTGTTCATCTCCGGCGGCTGTTACGAAGATGGGGTCAGTCTCCAATTCCTCAGGGCCGCCGGCTTCGATCTCGAGGTCGTCCATGCCGCGGCCGATCGCCCGTTGCCGCAGGACGTGGATCCCGCGCGCTATCCGCTGGTGGTGCTCGCCCCGGTGTTCAACCCGCTGACCGCGCTCGGCGAATCGTTCATCGACCGCCTCGCCTCAGCGGTCCGCGCCGGCACCGGACTGGTCTATCTGGCCTACAACACCTCCGCCTACCTCAGCGGCCGCTATGCCGTCGACGATCTGTCGGATTCGTCGCTCGAAGCGTTGCTGCCCGTGACCTTCCCCGTGGACTGCTACCGCAACAGCGAGGATCCGGTCCCTGGCGGCCCATTGGTCGCCTCGGGAAGCCACGCGCTGTGGGATGGCATCGACCTCGCCATAGCACCCGATCCCGGGCTGGGCGTGCGCATCCAGCCGCGCCCCGACGCCCTGGTGCTGGCCCGGCGCGCCGACGAACCGGTGCTGGTCGCCGGTCGCTCCGGCAGCGGCCGCGTGCTGGTGTTCACCGGCGGATACGGCGGCCACAACTACCAGGGAGTGGGCTTGCGTGGCTGGCACCACGCCCACCGCCTGCTCGCCAACCTGTGCACATACGCCGCGCGCGGCACGGTCACCGCGCCGGCACCCGATCCGCACGCCTTCGCCCCCTTGCTGGCGCTGAAAATTCCGACGCTCGCAGTGCGGGCGACCGCGCTGACCGCGACCGTCACCGAGCGGGCTTGGTCGGTCGCAGTGACCAATGTCGGTGGGGAGACCGCGTTCGCGGTGCACGTCGGCAATCGCTCGCCCGATGAGGGCGCGAACTTCGACTGGCACGTCGACGACGACTACGTCCACCTCCTGCCCGGCGAGACGCGCACCGTGGTGGCGCGCGCGGTGGCCCGCGCCGGACGAACCCTGCCTGCTACCCTCGACCCCATGGCGGCGGCATGGCCTGACGCGAGCGGCTGAATCCGCAGTCAGGCGTCGGCGAAGGCGGTCGGTACCTTGAAGGCGCGCGGCTTGCCGCCCGCGCGCTGGCGATCGAGATCGTCGAGGACCAGGCCGAGCATCGCGCGGACGTCGAT
>JACDEC010000197.1 GCA_013816645.1 Planctomycetota bacterium | reverse complement strand
GGGCGGCGGGGCCAGCGCCCGCAGACGCCAATCGACCCACGCCGCGCTGAGGTCGTCGCTGCGGCGCTGCGCTGGCGGCAAGGCCCGCCAGGCCGAGTAGGCGGCGAACGCCGCGGCGCCATCGCCTTGGACCTCGGCGGCGTAGGCCCGGGCCACATGCAATGCGCCGTCCATGCACAGCCGCTGGGGCTGGCGGAGGAAGGTCGCCTCGTCGATGGTCCCGGCCACGAAAGCCACGGTGTGCCAGAAGCGTTGGCCGTCGTTGTTGCGCGTCTGCTTCAGTCCATCAGCAAAAGTCCCGGCATCCACGCTGGCACCGGCGTAGACGCCTTCGATCAGGGCGGGCAGCAGGAACTTCGCGAACAGCGTTTCGACCCCGGTGAACGAACCGTCGCCGTTGCGCAGTCGCACGGCCAAGGCCAGCGCCTCGTCGCGACGGCCGGCAGCTGCATGAGCGATGGCGATCTGGCCAGCGGTGGCCAGCACCGGGTACACGACCAGCGCCTCGTCGTAGCGACCGAGCGCGATGAGCGCCTGGCTGCGCCGCAACTTGTCTCCGGGTGGGCAAGCCGCGAGCGCCGCTTCGGCCCGCTGGAGCGTGAGCAGCGCGTAGCTGCGCCAATAGGGAACGTAGCGGTCATCGGCGGCGACCTCGGCGGCCCTGCCCTGCTCGATCAGCATCGCCGCCGCGTAGCCGCCATGCGGCCGAAGCGCGAGCAGCTGCTCGAGATCGCCGAGGTGGAAATAGCCGACCTCGCGATCGCGCGGATCCGGGAAGCGTATGATCTCGTCGATCCGCCCGAGCCGGAGACGGGCTTCGACGCGGACCCACTGGACGTGGCTGAAGCGAGCGAGCGCCTCCTCGTAGCGGCCGAGGTCGAGCAGGCCCTCGACGACATGCACATCGGTCGGCAGGTAGGCGGAGACCAGCAGATCTGAACGTCCGAGCGTGCGCAGCACGAAGGCGGCATCGTTGAGGTAGGCGTTGCGCCAGTCCGCGATGCCGTAGCGGTCCGACCAGCGGTGCACCGTGGCGAGCACGCGCTCGATGCGTTGGACCAGGTCGGGGGGATGACGGGCTTGCGCGAATGTGACGTCCTCCGGCACCTGCAGGTCGCTCACCTGGTCGCGCTCGCCGATCTCGTAGAGGACCCGGCGCAGCCGGGGATCGCCGCGGTACGCCGCGAGGGCTTCGTACAGCGGACCCCATTCCACCTCTGGCGAATGCCGCAGGCGCTCGTGATAAGCGGCGGGTGTCAGCTCGTGGCGGGGATGCTCGGCGCAGAAGCGCGCGAGATCGACCAGGCCCCGACGCGCGGCGCCGGCGCGCAGCGCGCTGAGCGCCGCCTTGAACTCGGCGCGCACGGCGATGTCGTTTCCCGGGTAGGCCGCGACCAGGTCGCGGAACAGCCGCTCGGCAGCGGTGAAGTCGCCGTTCTGGAAGGTCTGGTCGCCGAGCTGCAGTGGCGAGATGCGCAGCGCGGGCGGCCGGCGGTAGACGCGCACCCGGGCGACACCATTGCGGCTGCCGTCCCAGGCGTCGAAGCCGAAGGACTGCGGCGCGAACGCCGCCTGATCGGCATCGTCGAAGTCGAAGAGCTGCTCGCCGCCGATGCTCAGGCGGATCCGTCCCTCCTCGCGCTCCATGCGGAATGCATAGGCGCGCCCCTGTTCCAAAGGCCTCGCGAGATAGCGGTGATCGAGGATGCGCGGGATGCGGCCCTTGGTCAGGGCGATGTAGGCCGGGTCTCCCCAACCGCCGACGTGGAAGGTGTAGCCCTGGTCGCGGTCAGCGCCGATGAAGCAGTTGAGGTTCAGGTTGGAGTCGATCGGCGTGTAGTCCCAGTCGACGCGCAGGTTGCCGAACAGCCGCTCGCGCCACGCGATATCGACGACTTCGCCGCTCGCCTGGAAATCGAGCCGCCCGCCAGCGATCGAGAAGCGGCGACTCGCCAGCGGCACCGGCGAGAATTCCTCGGGCGGCATCACCGCTGGGCGCACCATGCCTGCCCAACGGGCCTCGAGTTCATCCGGCGCGGCGTTGAAGGTCTCGTCGTGCACCAGGAGCCAGCGCGACTGCTCGAGCAGCTTCTCGCGCCACAGCGCTGCGCCGGCCAGCGCCACCAGCGCCAGCGCCGCGACCGCGATCCAGGTCGCCGCGCGGTGATGGGCGTACCAGCGGACCAGCAGTCGCCACAGTCCCTCGCGGTAGGCGCTGACCGCGAGCCCGGCTTGGTACTGGCGCAGTTCGGCGAGCACCTCGGCGACGGTCTGGTAACGATCTGCGGGGTCCGCGGCCATGGCCTTGAGCGCGACCGCCAGCAGTTCGGGGGGCACGCGCGCCCGTTCGGCGGCGGTCGGAGGGTCGATCTCGCCGCGGCGCTTGCGCTCCCAGAACGCGTCGGTCGTCGGCGCGGTGGTCGGCGCGCGCAGCATCAGGGCGTGGAACAGCGAGGCGCCCAGGCAGTAGATGTCGCTGCGCGCATCGGCATGGCTGCGCCGGGCCTGTTCGGGACTCATGTACAGCGGCGTGCCGTACAACCGGCCGCCGTGCGCCTCGCCGCTCGCCGCGCAGCCCCAATCGACCAGCAGCACCTCGCCGAAGGCGCCGAGCATGATGTTGTCCGGCTTGACGTCCTGGTGGATGACCGAGCGGCCGTGCGCATAGGACAGGGCCTGGCAGACGCCGATGAAGATGCTGACCACGCCGTTGACCGAGGCCACCGACTCGGGCGGATCGCCGCGCTCGCTCCGGCGCACGGCTTCGCCGAGCGACATCCCCTCGATGCGCTTCATGGTGAAGCACGGCACTCCGGTGACGCTGACCTCGAGGTCGTACACCGGCAGCACGTTGGGGTGCTGCAGCGACGCGGTGATGCGCGCCTCGGTGACGAAGCTGGCGACGTCGCCCTCGTCGGCGCCGGGGCCCAGCGCCTTGACCGCTACCGGTCGATCGAGCGTGCGATCGGTGGCCGCCCAGACGCAGCCGCCGGCGCCAGCGCCGAGCGGGCGTTCGACGACGTAGCGCGCGCCGCGCGACTCGTCCGGGACCTTCCAGCCGTGCAGGGCCAGGCGCTCGCCGAGGCTGGTGGCGATGAATTCGGGCGGGTCGCCGATGCGGACGCTCTCGCCATCGGTCGTCGAGCCCACCGCGGTGGACGGGACGCCGATCTGCGCATCCGCCAAAGTACGACCAAGCAGTTCGTCGGCCACGAACGAGGGTACAGCCCGGCGCGCCCGGCGGCAACCTCCGAAGCCTGGCGAATCCGCCGCGAACCCGCCGCGAACCGACCGCTACTGGATGGCGGTGGGGATCTGGGCGATGTCGACGAAATCGAGCTTGCTGTTCACCGCTCCGGGAGCGTTGGCGAGGGTCAGCCGGCCGTCGCCGACCGTGACCTCGACGGTGGCTTCGCGCCACGGCGCTGCGCTCGAGGTCGTTCCGGACAACGCCAGCGTCGACTCGACGTTCAACCGGAAGGTGCTGTCGAAGTAGGCGGGGTCGCCGCCGACCACATGGACCTCGTAGAGGCCATTGGGCACCGCCATCTCCCACACCGCATAGGCGCCACCGGCCTGGGTGTGGATCAGGGTGTCGTAACGCTGATCGGGCGAACGCGCGTGGTTGCGGTCGCGGGTCGCGGCGGTGATCGCGGCGTTCCAACCGTAGTACAACCCACCGCGCGGCGCGAAGGCCTGGCCGTTGTCGGCGAGGTAACCGGCGGGAATCGCCACGCCCGCTGGCTGGAAATTGACGTTGGCGACGAAGCCGCCGCCGGGTGCAGGCGCCGGTGTCAGGCGGTGGAGGTCGATGAAGCAGATCTTCTCGTTGGTGCCCGGGCTGGCCGTGGTGACGGTCAAGCGACCATCGGCGACGGTCACGGTGCGGTTGCCGGCCAGCCAGCGGCGCGCGCTGGTGGTGCGCCCGACGACGGTGGGCACGCCCTCGACCAGCAGCCGGTAGGCGTTGGCGTCCTGCACCGTGGGATCGCCGCACACCACCTGGATCGCGTAGTCGCCGTTGGGCACCGCGATCTCCCACAACGCGCGCGGATTCCCCGGGGCATTGAGGTGGTTGAGCGTGTCGTAGCGCTGATCGGGCGACGCCGGACTGTTGCGGTCGCGCGCATGATTGGTCGTGACGTTCCAGCCATAGCTGAAGCCATTGCCGCGGGCGGCGTAGGTGGCGCCGCTGTCGGGGAGGTAGCCGGTGGGTACCGCGGCGCCGGCGGGCTGGAAGTTGACCCGCGCGTAGAGCGCGGCGGTCGGATCGGGATGAACGAACAGGTACACGTCGGCCTGGCCGTTGGCGTCCTGCGCGGTCAGCGCCTGCTCGGTCCACGACACGACCATGCGGCCGTCGTCGCTGAGCTCGAGATGCCCGAAATTCGCCCCGTCGACATCGCGGGTGATCCAATCGAACCCGCCGGTGTTGCGGTCCCAGCGATACGCATCGAGCGCGCCGTCGCTGTCCGCTGGCGCGAGTGCCGCCGCGGTCTCGAGCAGCAGCCGCTGGCCATCGCGGCTGATCTGGGCCTGGGTGTCGACCGGCGCCGTGCTCGACGGGGTGACTCGCTGGACCGAACCGAGCAGGCTGTCGGCGACGACCACCACATTGCCGCCGGCGACCTCGGCATTGAAGGCGACGTAACGGCCATCGCCGCTGATCGATGTCCAGGCGAAGGCGGGATAGGCGACGCCAGCGTTATCGGTGGTCGGCAGCAGGCGAACGCCGCCAGTGACCCGGTCGACGAGGTACGCGTCGCGTCGACCGTTGGTGTCCGACGCGACCAGCGCCTGCTCGCTGACCAAGGAGATCCACCGACCGTCGGCGCTGATCGCTTCGCCGTCGCCATAGGCGACGCGACGCACCGTCGCGGTGTCGCGGTCGTAGAGGTAGACGCTCTGCGGATTGGCCTCGGGGAAGACCGGATCGGGCGGATCGCCGGGCAGGAACCGGGCCTGGGCGGCGAAGACGATCCAGCGGCCATCCGCGCTCATCGCCTGGTGCTCGATGTACGACGAACTGTTCGGCTGGACGCCGCCCGGGCCGATGCTGACCCGCCGGGTCGCGCCGGTGGCGCGGTCGTGCAGGAAGACATCCTGCATGCCATTGGTGTCGCCGGGGGCCGCGCCGTCGTTGGAGTCGCTGAACAGCACCCAGCGTCCGTCGTCGGAGATCGCGAAGGCGCCGATCGAGAAACCATCGTTGCTGGTGCTCGCCGCCAGCCGCGTGGTGGTCCCCGCGGTCCGGTCGCGCACATACAGCGCGTTGAGCTTGCCGTTGCTGCCCGGCGCCAGGTCGGTGGCGGACGAGACGAAGGCGACGTAGCGCCCATCGCTGCTGATCCCCGGACTGAAGCTGCTGCCGTTGGCGCTGGCCCCCGAGGTCGTGCGACTGACCAGCTCGATGGCCGGATCGGCTGCGACCAATCCGGCGGTCGCCGCCACGATCAGCAGGT
Organism: Planctomycetota bacterium; assembly: GCA_013816645.1. GTDB lineage: Bacteria > Planctomycetota > UBA11346 > UBA11346 > UBA11346 > JACDEC01. The sequence continues at coordinate 643 of JACDEC010000197.1, read as the reverse complement.
TGGCGAATGCGAAGAGCCGCGATGACATGGGAATCCCCTCTGCGCGGGCGTCATGCGCGCGCGAAAGCTACCAATTGCCTACGTGCCGGGTCGCGCCCATCCATGCGCGCGGATGACCCCCTACCAACGCTGCCGATGCTAGCGCCCGCCGTCGACCATGGCCGGTGAAGGCGACGCGATTGCACAGATCGGCGGAGCACAGCGCCGCACACCGCGGGGCGGCCATCGCACCAGCGATCCAACGTCCATTGCCCCGCCGACCCCCCGCTGCCACCATGGCCGCCATGCTCCTCGTCCTGCTGCTCGCCTTGTCGGTGCCGGCCTTATGCGCCGAGGACACCGCTCCGCCGCCGGTCCCCGCCCCAGCCACCGTCGCCGGCTACCTCGTCCTCGAGCAGGATGACGCCGCGACCGTGGTCGACACGCCGATCGGTCCGGTCAAGGTGCTGCGCGACGCGCTCGAGGGCAACCTCGGCGACGCCATCGCTGGGCTGGTGCGGTCCGCCGCCGCCGCGGGCGTCACCAGCGCGCGCGAGCGACCGGTGGAATGCTCGCGCTCGCTGGTCGGCGGCCTGCGCCTGCGCGACGATCGCACCTCGTGATCGGCGAAGGCGTGCTGACCCGCGAGGAAGCGCCCGCGGCC
>JACDEC010000196.1 GCA_013816645.1 Planctomycetota bacterium | reverse complement strand
CTTCACCGATTCGCTGAAGACTTCCTCCTGGCTGTCGGCGAGTTCGAAGACCTTCAGCAGCACCTCGATCTCCTCGGAGCTGGGCGGCCGGCGATAGGCGCGGCGGGCGAAGGTCTCGGCGATGCGCCGTGCCGCCTCGCGCTTGGGGAGATCCTTGTCCGGCATGGCCACGAAGAGCCGGCGCTGCAGCTCGGAGGCCTGGGCGGCGGGCGGGCCAGTCACCTCGACCGCGTAGATGATCGCGCTGCGCGGCACCGGCACGTCGGCCGGAAGCTCCGCCATCGGAGCGGGGCTCGCCGACTTCTTGTCGGCGGGCTGTGGGTCGCCCGGCTTGCGCGCCTTGGGATCCTTGGGCTGGGCGTCCTTCGGCTGGGCTTCCTTCGCCTGGGATTTGGGCTGGGCTTTCGGCTGGATCAGGGGATTGGCGACGATCAGCGCGAGGTTGGTCTTCCCGGCGGGGATCTTGCAGCTGACGGTGTAACTGCCGGGCTGCTTGGGATTGGCGGTGATGCGCACCTCGCCAGCGATGGCGCTGGTGCCGACGCGCACCGCCAGGCGCAGGGGCTCGCGATCGACCCGCTCGCTGGCGGCGCGCACGCGGATGGTGTACAGGCCGTCGACCGGCGCGGGGAACGTGGTCAGCAGCTGGGTCGCTCCGACGATGATGCGTTCGGCGCCGTCCTCCTTCCCGGGAACGATCTGGTTGTCGATCAGCGCGTCGAGCTGCGCGCCGGTTCGCTGGACCAGCATCTGGCCCGGGCGGATGGCGCGGTCGAGCACGTCGTCGACGATGACCAGGTACTTCTCCATCAGCAGCGGCGAAAAGCTGCTGTCGAAGCCAGCGCCGACCCGGTCCTCGGGCAGGTCGGCGGCGACCGAGCCATCCACCCCGAGCAAGGTCCGCAGGGTGTTGACGTACTCGACGCGCGACAGGCGGCGGATGGGATTCGGTCCCGGATCGGCGGGAGCCAGGGCGCGCAGCGACGAGAGCCAGGTGGTCACGCCCAGGCGCTGCGCGTCGGTGGGCTGCGGCTCGTCGCTCGGCGGCATCTCGCGCGCGACCAGCTTGTCGATGGCCTTGATCAACAGGTGCCGCGACGACAGGGCCTGCGCACCGGTGCCCAACCGGCTGAGATCGGCATCGCCCTTGGGCCGCTCGGGACCGTGGCAGTCGATGCAGTAGGTCTGGAGCACGGGCAGGACCTGGCGCGCGAACGCCTCCTCGACCCCTCGCGTCGGATCGGCCGCGTCGGCCGCGTCGGCCGCGCCCAGCCACGCCGCGCAGACCAGGATCGCGAGGAGCTGCACAAGCCGGAGCATGGAGGTGGTGTACCGGTGACCACGGCGAGCGCTGACCGGCTTTATGTATCCAGCAATGCCTTGGCGATATCTGCGATTTCCGGCTGGACGCAGCGCGTGTAGCGACATCGGCGATTAATTTCCGGTGAACTCCGGAAATCTGACCGGACCACGCGTGTCCATGGCTCGTTGATTGATATCCATGAGTATCATGTTGCCACGTACGGCTGAACCCGGCTGGCCCCGCTGCGGCCACCAGCAGCCACCTCACGCGACGACGCCAGCGCATGCGCTGGATCCGTCGGCTCCAGCGTGCTGATCGGGAAAGCCCGCAGAGTGCGCGAAAGACCGTAACCCAGGGCGTCAGCTCGGGGATCGCCCCGAGGCTACCAGTCAGTCGCTCATCATTCGCCGAGACGCACCAGGTGGACCAGCGCCTTGATGCACAGCTCGGTGAGCAGGAACGGCTTGATGATCAGGTCGTTGGCGGATTCGGCCGAGGCGCGGAACGAATGCTCGAACTCGTTGACCCCGGTGACGAAGATGATCGGCGTGGATTCGTAACCAGGTAGCGCGCGCAAACGCGCGGCGAACTGGAACCCGTTCATGCCGTCCATCAGCAGGTCGCTGAACACCAGGTCGAAACGCTGGGCGCCGGCAGCCTGCAGGGCGGCGGTCGCATCGTCGTGGGCCACGACCTGCAGCGACGAGCGCGACAGCGCGGAACGGGCGGTCTTGAGCGAGACCGGGTCGTCGTCGACCACCAGGATGCGCACCGCGGCGAGGTCTGGCTGCGGGGTGGCCGGGGACGCCAGCAAGCGCTCCAGGCACTGCAGGGCTTGGCGCAAGGTGCGGATCGATCCCGGGCTGATGTGCTCGCGCCAGGCGTCGAGCTGGAAGAGCAGTTCGACGGTGCCGCGCGCGAGCTCGGCCAGGAACGGCCTGGCCGAAGTCTTGGCCGCGTTGGCAACCAGCAGCAGGTCACCGGCCATCGCGAGCATCGTTGAGGCGGCCTCGGCCCGTGCCTGCGCTTCGGTCGGCATCGCTGCGACCAGCCCGAGGGCGGCGCGTACGATGGTGGCCGAATCGTTCTGCGACGACGGCGTCGGAGTGGAGGGAGCGAAGAGGCCGGGCGTCCGGGGCGAGGCGCGCACCACGAAGCGCGTCTCGGCGTGCGGATCGCAGGGCGCGGTCTCGAGAACCACCGGCGGACTAACGGCGACCTGGGCGACCTGGCGCAGCGCCAGCGCGAGCTGCTCGCGCATGCGCGCGGCCGAATCGTAGCGTTCACGCGGATCGAGGCGCCCGGCGGTGTGGATGATCGCGGCGATGCACGCTGGGCAGCTCGGCACCACCAGGCGCGGATCCGGCAGCGGCTCGGACAGCGAGCGGCTGACCACCTCGATCTCGCTGGTGCCCTGGAAGGGGAAGGTGCGGGTGACCAGGAAATAGAGCGTGGCCGCCAGCGCGTAGAGATCGGCGCGCTGGTCCATGGCCGGATCCTTGCGCGCCTGCTCCGGGGCCATGAACGACGGCGTCCCCGGCATGGTGGTCGGCGTGGTCAGCCCGATCGGTTCGTCGATGACGTGGACCAGGCCGAAGTCGGCGATCTTGGCGCGACCCTGCTCGGTGAGCAGCAGGTTGGCGGGTTTGATGTCGCGGTGGACCAGCCCCGCCGCATGCATCGCCTCCAGGCCCATCGCCGCGTCGAGACAGATCTCGAGCGCGCGCTGCGGGGCCAGCGGCCGCACCGCCGTCGCCACCAGGGCGTTGGCATCGCCACCGCGCAGCAGCTCCATGGCCAGGAACAGGCGGTCGCCGTCGACGCCGAAATCATGGATGGCGACGACGTGGGGATGGTTGATGCGCACGCCGATCGCCGCCTCGTTGCGGAAGCGCGTGCGGTAGTCGTCGTCGCCGGTGTGCACGCCGCGGATCAGCTTCAAGGCGACCTCGCGCGGCGGATTGCCGCCACTGGCGCGGTAGACGATGCCCATCCCGCCTTGGCCGATGATCTCGTCGATGCGGTAGCCGCCGATGCGGCTGGGCAGCGCCGTCGGATCAGCGAGGCGGATCAGATCGATCTGCCGCCGGCGCAGGTGTCCTTCGGCGACCAGCCACTGCAGCGCGTCGCGCCCCTCGTAGTGCAGGCGCAGCGCGCGCTCGGCTGGATCGGGACCCAGGATGCCGGTGCGCAGCGCGAAACGGATGATGTCGACGGCGTCGAACGGTCGGATCGCCAGGCGCGGCGACAGCACCTGCTCGTCGGAGGTCACCGCGGGACCCCGCTGAGTCGGAATGCTGCGCGAGTAGTCACACAACGACCTTAGGGTGTCGACCCCGGGCACAACCAGCGGGATGGTTACTGACCAGGAGTCTTGTCGGGGACATCCTCGTCGTCGAGGCGAATGAGCGGGTCACGCCCTTGGCGTTGCGCCGCCATGATGCCGCCGACGCGCGGGTAGCCCGCTGTTCACCAGGAGTGGCAGACCTTCACTTGCACCGAGCTGAGGCCGGCTCGCGCCGCGGCAGGGCGGCTTCGTCAGGGTCGCTTACCCGTCGTGAACAGCGCCAGGTTGCGCTGCCACTTCGGGTCGTCGGCGGTGAAGTCGCGCGTCTCGCCGGCGCGGGTCTCGCGCACGATCACGCGATAGAAGCGGTCATCCCAGCACACCTCGCCGAGCGTCGCCGAGAACCGCGCGTCGGTCACGGTGAACATCGGCACCTCCCCGCTGCCACCACTGGTGTAGGCGATCCCGCCGATGACCTCGGTCGCGCCGCCGGCGAGCGTCTCGATCAACGTGCCCGGGGATTCGGTCTTGATGCCGAGGATCCACAGCGTCGCGCCGTCGTTGCGCACGTGCACGCCCTGCGGCTCGGGGTTGAACTGGCGCGCCCAGCACCTGCCACCGCGGAAGCTGAAGTTCGCACCGGGATTGTTGACGACGTCGTCGAGGTGGACGTCGCCGCCGCCGGCGAAGTCGGCGCTGACGTTGCCGCAGTGGCGCACGATCACCGTGCGCGCGGTCTGCGTCACCAACACCTTGGTTGCGTGCCACGGACCGTTGATGCGCTCGATGTCGACCTGGCCCGCGCCGTCCGAGACGCGCAGCAGCGGTTCGGCGCGCTGCTTGCCGTCGATCGTCTCGATGAAGGCGCGGCAACCGACGAAGCGCCGTACCTTGCCACGCAGCACGACCGGCGCGCCGAGGCGCCAGGTGCCGCGCGGCAGGTAGACGGTGGTGGCGCCCGAGTCGATCGCGCGCTGGATCGCCGCGCTGTCGTCGGCGTCGTCGTCCGCTCTGCCGCCGAAGGCGAGCGGCGACGCCCAGCGGTCCACCGGCTCCCACGCCACTGGCGGCAGTTCCTGGACCTCCAGTCGCAACGCGCCGGCCGCGCGGTCGCCGCCAAACAACGTCGCCGCCGACCGGCTCGTCCATTCGTCGACGGTCGCGCCGTCGCGGCCGTCGATCGCGCGCGCGTAGCCAATCGTCGTCAGGCCACGCACGTACAGGGTCCCCTCGCCGCGCACCGCCGGCAGGTCCTTCGCCTTCGCGCCACCTTCGAGCTTCGTGTCCATGAGGACGGTCAACCCGCCTTTGACCTCGACCGCGGAAACGTCTTGGCGGCTGGTCAGCGAGCGGATGGTCAGGTGCTGGCCGAGCGTGCGCACGCCGACCAGGTTCTGATCGCGCAGCGTCAGTCCCTCGATCGTCTGGCCGTTGATCGCGCTGGCGGCGAGGACCCCGACGTCGAAGCCGACGACGGTCAACGCGCGCACCAGCAACGGCCCGTTCTCGCCCGCCGCGCCCAGGTGCAGACCCTGCAGGCCCTGGCCATCGCCGCTGATGATCGTCGCGTGGTGGATCGCCCCCTGGTTGTTGGCGACGAAGGCGACGCCAGCGCAACCGGGATTGCCAGCGCCGGTGTCGATCGTGAGGTGGGCGATCTCATTGCCGAAGCGCTGCGCCGGGTCGCCGCCAGTCCACACCACGTGCTTCGGCTTCGCCGCATCGTCGAAGCCGGGCGCGCGGTCGTCGAGGCGGATCACCGTCCCACGCTCGCTCTGGCCCATCAGCGCGGTGAACTTCTCGCCCTTGCCCCACTTGAGCGTGTCGCTGATGCGGTAAATGCCGTTGGGTAGCCAGATGATCGCGCCGCGGTCCGGGTTGTCGCCCAGGGCGCGTTGCAGCGCCGCCGTGTCGTCGGCGACGCCATCGCCCTCGGCGCTGTACGGTGGCTTGGTAACGTCGATCACCCCGGCGTCGGCGGGCCACACGACGTCCTCGCCGCCGGCGAACGATCTCCCGAGTGGCCGAGGCGGATGCGTCACGCGTTGGTAGCGGGCGACGAACGGTGGCCGCGCGGCCAGCACCAGATCGCCTGGCTGCGGATCGGCGACGAGCACGCGGACCTCGGCGAAGCCGGTGAGGTTGTCGCGCCCATAGGTCTTCGTTGGCGACAGCTTCAACCAGCGCGCGGCGACTGGGATGGCGAGCGCCACCGCCTCGCCGGCCTCGTCGTCGGTGCCCGACGCGCAGCGCAGGGCGTAGGTCCCGACCTGCGACCACGCCTGGTCATCCTCGCTGGCGTAGAGGTCGAACGACTTCACCGATCGCCCCTGCCAGCCGCCGCCCTCGTTGTAGTTCCAGATGTGCAGGCCGGTGACGCGCGCCAGGCGGCCCAGGTCGAGCCGCAGCCAACACCGGCCTTCGGCGCCAGCCGGCTCGCCGCCGCTGGCCCACATGCAGCCGCCGTCGGCCCAGCGGTTGGCGACGTGGGTGAACACGCCGGCGCGCTTGGCATC
>JACDEC010000195.1 GCA_013816645.1 Planctomycetota bacterium | reverse complement strand
CATTCCAGTACCAGACCCAGTCGATCCTCGGGCCGCCACCAAGCGGCTCCGTGCGGGATGGTGCGCTGCCTGGAAGCGGGCTCAAGCCGCCGTCGACCAAGCTGTGACAGGTTGAACAGCGGCGGGAAGGCGATGTCCTCGGACCCCTCATCCGGGAGATCCCATGCTCATCCAACCGCGCCAGAAGCTGATCATGATCGGCGATTCGATCACTGACTGCGAGCGCGCCCGTCCCGTGGGCGAAGGCCTGTTCGGGGCGATCGGCAAGGGCTACGTCGCCCAGGTCGACGCCCTGCTGATGACCGCGCATCCCCAGGCGGCGGTGCGGGTGGTGAATATGGGGTCGAGCGGCAACACCGTGCGCGACCTCGCCGCGCGCTGGCAGAGCGACGTGCTCGACCTGCGCCCGGATTGGCTGTCGATCATGATCGGCATCAACGATGTCTGGCGTCAGTTCGACCTGCCGCGCCAGGGCGAGATCCATGTCCAGCTCGACGAATACCAGCGCGTGCTCGATGACCTCGTCGGCCGCACCAAACCGACGGTGCGCGGCCTGGTGCTGATGACCCCCTTCTACATCGAGCCCAACCGCGACGCCCCGATGCGCAAGCGCATGGACGCCTACGGCGCCGCGGTCGCCGCGGTGGCCAAGCGCCACGGCGCCATCCTGGTCGACGTCCAGGCCGCCTTCGACCGCCTCACCGCCCACCAGCCCGTCGAATCGATCGCCTGGGACCGCGTCCACCCCAACCACATCGGCCACATGGCGATCGCGCGCGCATTCGTGGCGGCGATCGAGGGCTGAGCTGGCGCCCGGCGTTCAGCGCAGGTGCATGATCGCTTCGAGCTCCCGCCCCTGCTCGTTCTGAATGTTGCGGATCAGCGGCGGCGCGAAGGTGACCGCGCGCGCCGAGGAGAGGTCCTCGGCCGAACGATTGATACGCCCGCCTGCCAAAGAGCCCTCGTAGGCGCGCACCGCGTCGTAGGCGAGCAAGGCGTACTTCCAGGACAGCCCGGAGTAGCACGACACCACGATCGGATGCTGCTGCGCGCGCGGCAGCCCCTGCTCCTCGCGGCTGGCGAGCTCGTTGGCGATGGCGGTGTGCAGCGCATCGATGTGCGCCTTCTGCGCGTCATTCGGACGATCGAGCAGCGCGCCGAGCACCGTCACCGGATCGGATCCGCCAACCCGCACGCAGGCCGCATCGGCGAACACGCCGTTCGCGATCTGGCCGTCGACCGCGGCGGCGTAGGCACGTTCATCGTGCCCGCGCTCGAGCCCGGCGGGGTAGATGGCGATGTTGATCTGGGGATTCTCGAGCAGCGTGGGATCGCCCCGGTCGCCCGGGCCCTGGTTCGACGGCAGCACACTGGCGATGGCCTGTTCATCGGGCGTGAACCTGGTCACCAGCATGAAGAACAGGATGAGGAAGAACATGCAGTCGATCAGCGGGATCATGTTGACCGTGTCGTCGAGTTCGGCGCTGGCGCTCATGGCTGCTCCTGGGTGGATCGGGTGGTGAAGGCGATGGCGTGGAACGGCCGCTGCGCGCTGGCCTTGGGCACCATGCCGGCGGGATCGAGGCTGTCGGCGGCGAGTTGCATGGTCTCCTGCACCGCGCGGTAGCTGACGTCCCCATCGGCGCGGATCTCGAGCACGACATCGGCCGCGCCATCGCGGCGCGGCGCGCGCTCCCACACCTGATCGAGGAAGCCGCGCAGCCCGGAGGGCGCGCTGGTCCCGGACCAGGTTCGGCTGCCGATGGCGAAGCGCAGATCGTCGCCAGCGCCGGCGAGGTTGACCACCAGGCGTTCGCCGGGCGGCGGCGTGGTCGCGGTGCGCCCCGGCGGCACAGTGATGGCGTCGGGACGCGCGGTGGTGTTGATCCGCCCGGCGAGCAGGAAGAACACCACCAACAGGGTGATGACGTCGATGAGCGGATTGAGGTCGACGTCGTCGGCCAACGGTGCGGGCTGCGGGGCCATGCGCGCCTCCTGCGGGGAGGAACGCGCGCGGTGCGGTACGGTTCAGCGGAGTTTGCGTTGAGCCTTCCCTGGCCCGGAGGTCGCGAAACTCACCGAGCGGGCGGAGTCCCGGATAGGCGCAGCTTCCACAGGGTCGCGGGGTCGGCCTTGACCACGACGCCGGCGCGGAAGGGCGGGTAGCCGACGCAGTAGCCGCGCAGGCGCACCTCGTTCCAACCCGCCTTGAGGGTCACGGTCTTGCTCAGCGCGGGGTTCTCCTTGCCGTCGCCGCTCTCGCCGCGGTGGAACTCCTGATCGTTGAGGAACCACGCGATCGTCGTCTGGTGATGGCCGTGGAGGAGCAGCTGGACCTCGGTGTCCTTGGGCACGTTGATCCAGGTGGCGGCGTACCAGACCTGGGCGGCCTCGCCGAATACCACGCGGTTGTCGAGGTCGGCGGGAGAGGCGGCGCGCCAGCGCAGATCGCCGGGCGCTCCCCAATAGCCTTTGATCGCGTCGCCGGTGAAGACCTGGGCGAGATCGACGGTGCCGTCATCCGGAGGATAGGCGGCTGCGCGGCAGAAGGCATGGCCGGCATCCTTCTCGTGGCCACCGAGGTCGGCCTGGAACTTCTCGGCTCCGGGACCACCGAAAGGCCCGAGGATCTGCCAGTTGCGCAGCAGCACACCCTCGCCGAGGCCGACGAAGCGCATCGGCGCCCACGATCCCTGGTAGAGGCGCGCCTCGGTGGGTTCGTCGTAGGTCTCGGTGCTCGCCGAACCGTCGCTGTTGGCCCACCAGGTCTTGAGGTGGCCGGCGAAGGTCGCTTCGAAGTTCACCAGGGTGTGGAGTTGGTCGTGCATCACGGGCAGGCCGGGAAGCGCGGTGCGCGGGATGGCGGCGACCAGCACGTAGCCGGCCTTGTCGTCATCGAGCCGGTAGGCCATGTTCAGGTCGACGAGCGCGGCGACGTGCTCGAAGGCGGCCTTGCCGCCGGCGGCGGTGGAATACTGCTGGGCCTTGCCGCCCTTCGCCCACCGCGGGTACATCCCCAGCGCCACCGGCTTGACCGTGCCCTGGTCGTCGAACAGCCCGAAGACGATGCGCGCGTCGCCGGGACGGCCGTCCTTCTCGAGCTCGGCCTTGGCCTGCGGATCGCCCTGGATGTAGAAGCTCAGGGTGTCGGCCAGACGATCATGGGTGAAGATGCGCTCCACCGGCGCCAGGGGTTGGGCCTTGAACGGCGCGCCGAGCCGCACGTTCCAACGCAGGTAGATCTTCTCGGGATCGTAGAGCAGGCGCACCTCGACGGTGCGATCCTTGTCGGCCTGGAAGCGGATGGGACGGCAGGCTTCCCAGCCCGCGAGCGAGCCGTCGAGGACCGCGCCGCCGATCGCCGGTGCTATGTCGGCGAAGCGCGCCGCACCGGCGCCACCGCGAAGCGAGAGCGCGATCTCGGGCGGCTGGGCGATCTGCGCGGCGAGGATGCGCACCGTCTTGGGCAGGTCGGTCAAGCGACGGACCGGGTTGTCCTTCAGCGTCCAGCCTTCGGCGACGAACAGCTGCGGGGTGTTCTTGCCGAAGCCGAGGTAGATGCGGCCGTCGACCTTGTTGGGGATGACGATGCCCGAGAAGAACTCGCCGGGCAGCGAGTACATGCCGGCGATCTGCGGGCTGAAGGCCCGGCCATCGGGGAACAGGGTGTCGACGTAGAGCCCGTCCTCGGTGTAGAGCACCACACCGCAACGGGTGTTGTCGATGATGGAGAGCAGGCCGTTGATCGGCTTGCGCATGTGGAGCGCGCTGATGATCTCGCCTGGCATCGCGGTGCCGTGCAGCGAAACCCGGCCGGTCCGCCATTTCTGGGTGTAGCCGCCCTTGCCGTCGGGGACGTAGCGCGAGACCTTGTGCTGGTTGCCGAAGTTGGCGCCGCGCGAACCGCTGCGCGCGTGCACGTAGAAACCCTCCTCGACGCTGCCATCGGCCATCGCCCAATCGCTGTCGAAGCTGTCGCCGAGCTCGTTGCCGCCATGGATGGCGTCGGCCTTGCCGGCCGCGCGCGCGACCAGCACCGGATCGGTGAGCACGGTCTTCCAGGCACCGAACACTGGATTGCCATGGGCATCGAAGGATTCGGGGGCCAGGCGCTTGATGTCCTTGCCATTCTGGACGATGGCGAGCAGCGAGAGGTCTTCGAGCCACTGCTCGCCGTGGTAGCGCATGACGCCCGGGGGGACTTCGAGCGGCGTGCTCTCGGAGGCCTCGACCACGCCGTCGGCATCGGCGTCGTGCCAGGTCGTGTGCCGGGTCTTGCCCTCGACCTGGGCGCGGAAGATTCCCGCCGAGAGGACCCAACGATCGCCGGCCTGGCGGAAGATCTTGTAGTCCTTCGCGGTGGCGAGGTAGGCGATGCCGTTGCGGCGGATGAAGAAGGGGACGCCGAGCCCGGAGTGGGCCGGGTCCAGCGGCCACACCGCGTCGACCGTCCAGGTCTGCTTGGCGGGATCGACGAGGAAGCGGGTCAGCCAGTGCTGGTGCCCGGTGATGTAGACGTGGTTGGCGTTGTCCGGGTCGACCGTCCACCCGCCGTTGGCGTGGGTCTGCATGGTGAGGAACTCGCGGACCAGCGTGCCGTCCGCGCTCCACTCGCTGACCCGGTTCGGTCCGGCCATCTCGACCACCAGGATCCGCTCGCCGCCATCGGGCGCAGTCCATGTCGCGAGCTGCGCGGGCGACATGAAGGTCTCGCGATCGTAGCTGCCCGACTTCTGGGCGGTCAGCCGACCGAGGCTGCGCAGCACCTTGCCCTTGGGGTCGTACTGGAGGACGCGGTTGGTCTTGGCGTCGCTGACGTAGCAGCGCAGCGAGCGGTCGACGGCGAAGCCGGCGGGCGCGACGTCCTTGGCGAGATCGAACTGGCGCTTCCAGTCTCCCTGGGGGATACCGCCGACGAGGGCGACGGTGCTGACCGCCCAGCCGCCGGCCTTGCCGTGCAGGGCGTAGAGGACGTCGCCGCGCACCGCGATGCCGATCGGGGTCTCGACCGCGATGCTGCCCAGTTCCTTGCCGTCGGCGCCATCCTGGACCGAGACCTGGCCGGCGGGCCCCTTGGCGGGCGCGCTGTCCGGCTTCAGGCTGTGATCGCGCTGCGCGGCGAAGACCCGGCGCGCCGGGCCGCCTTTCTCACACCACACCGCCATGTCGGTGACCGGACCATCGGGCAGGTGGATGTCGCGACGGTGCGCGCCGACGTCGCTGCCGAACGGCCGCGAGTCCGCCCGATAGAGGAAGTGCGGCCCACCGTCGGCGGAATGGCTCCATACCGTTTCGCCATCGGTGGCGGTGGCGTGCCCGCCGCCAGCTCCGCCGGAATTGAACGCCCGCAGGACCTGTTCGAAGCCGAGCGGCTTCTTGAGGTCGATCATCGGATTGTTGGTGCCGTTCTCGAGGTATCCGTAATAGAAGACCGCGATCCCGTGCTCCGACACGGTCACGTCCATCAGCGGCGCGCCAACGGGGTCACCGCCGAACGGCTCGGGGACCTTCCAGGGCGTGGTCGGCCGCTGGAAGGCCGTGGCCTCGGTGGCGTAGCGCGGAACGATGCTGTGCCAGGCGTCGTCGACCGGCCACTTCTCGGCCGGCATGCAGATGCCCTTGACGCCGTAGGTTCCCGGCGGCACCGGCATGTAGTTGTCGTCGAGACCGTCCCAGATCTCGGTAAACGTCCCCTTGTTCTCGGCGGTCACGGTGCGCGCCACCCCGCACGCGAACTGGCCGATGATCCAGTCGGGATTCTTCGCCTCGACGATCGCCAAGGTCACCCGCCACGTCCGCGGCAGCGGCCCATCGGTCGGCAACGTGTAGGACACCGGGACGCCGATCGCGGGGGCCGCGTCTGCGCTCGCGAGGAACGCTCCGAGCGCGGCGAACAGCCAAGCGAGGAGAACGCGCTGGGCCAATGCAGAAGAAGATGCGATGTGCATGCAACCAGTACGCCAAGTGGGCGGCGGCGTGACCAGGGCAAATTCTGTGTTTCACCAGTCGTCTGGAACAGACGGCTTGTTCGGGGACAAGTGCCTCAACGGGCATGGGCTCCGGCGGTCGCGCCTAGGGCGGGTCCAGGGGCGGCAGCCCCTGGCGGGCGA
>JACDEC010000194.1 GCA_013816645.1 Planctomycetota bacterium | reverse complement strand
TCGCCGACGACGCGCCCGCCGGCGCTGCCGCCGCCCGAGCGCAGCACGGCGCTCGCGGTGGAGCGGTCGGGAGCACCGGATCCTGTGCCAGCCAGCGCGGGCTGGAGACCCAACAGGGCTGCCAGACCGGGCCATGACCACTGGTTGCGACGCGGGCGTTCGCCCGAGTACATGGTGCGGAACTTCAGGACCTTGATCGGACGTCCGTACAGGCCGTGGCGCGGCTGAACGAACAGCGCGGGACCCGGGCTGGTCAACTTGACCAGGGCGGCGACGACCAGCAGCACCGGCGTGATCAGCGTGAGGATGGCGAGGCCGAGGAGCTTGTCCTCGAACCACTTCACCAGCCACGCTGCGCCGCTCAGCGGGCTCGCCGACAGATCGAACAAGGCGACATCGCCGTGGCCGCGCACCGCCACCGGGAAGCGGTCGAGGCCGGCGAGATCCGGCGCGTAGTAGACCAGCGCGGCCCGGGTGTGCAGCGATTCGTAGACGCGTGCGAGCAGCGGCTCCTCGCTCAACAGCGGCGCGCACACCACCACCCCGGCGGCGCCGTGGCTGTCGACCAGGCGGTCGAGTTCGTCGATCCTTCCGACGATGCGCGCGTCCTCGCCCGCATCGCAGACGAAGCCCCGGCAATCGAGGCCGAGTTCGCCGCGCTCGGCCAGTCGTTCGGCGAAGCGCGCGCAGTGATCGGCACGGCCGACCAGCAGCACCGCTTCCGCGGCGATGCCGCGACGCTGCAGGGCGCGACGCACCATGCGCCCGGCGCAACGGGCGATGGCCATCGCCAGCAAGGTGCAGACGCCCCAGGTCAGGACCTCGGCCAGCGACAGTCGCGATATCGGCTGCATCATTGCCGCGCTGGCGGCGAATCCCGCGACGATCAGCCCGAAGACCGCGCAAGCGCGGGCATCGGAATCGCGCCGACCTTCGTAGGCCCCGACCGCGTGGAACAGCGTGCTCACCGCCGCCACGAGCAGGCCGACCAAGGCGAGGTCATCAGTGCCGATCGGCCTTCCCGACCAGCACAGGCTGGCGACGACCAGTCCGCCGACCACGGCGGCGAGGTCCGCGACCTGCAGCAGGAAGGCGCAGAACCACGAGAACGGATGCGGGTGGGACATTGATAGGCTCCGGATCACCGCGCCCACAATTGGCGCAACAGACGATTGACGAACAGGGGATTGGTCTGGGCGTAGCGACGCCATAGGCGACCGGGCTCCTGGGCGAGCCGGTAGGCCCACTCGAGCCCACCATCGCGCATCCACGCCGGGGCCATGGTCATGTTGCCGGCGGTGGTCGAGAACGCGGCCCCGACCCCGAGCAGCACCGCGCCGGTGCGCGCGCGGTTGCGCGCAATCCACAACTCCTGCTTCGGGCAGCCGAGACCGACGAAGCAGAGGTGCGCGCCGCTGGCCTCGATCTCGGCGAGATGCGCGGCCTCTTCGGCCTCGCTCAGCGCGCGGTAGGGCGGGCTGATCATGCCGGCGATGTCGAGGTCGGGCGCGATCACGCTCAGGCGCAGGCGCAGCGCGCTGAGCGTGCGGGCATCGCTGCCGTAGAAGAACACGCGCAGTCCACGCGCGGCTGCTGCCCGACACAGGTCGGGAACCGCGTCCATGCCCGCGACGCGCTGGGCCCGGCGCTGACCGAGCAGGCGCAGAGCCGCGACCAGCGGCACGCCGTCGGGGAACACCCATTCCGAGCGGGCCAAGGCCTTACCGAGCACGCGATTGCGCACCGCTTCGACGGCCATGTGGACGTTGCAGAAGTAGGCCGAACCACCGATCCGACGTTGCGCGGCATCGAGCAGTTCGGCGAGCGCGACCGCATAGGCGCCGCTCCACACGGGGTGCCCGAGCACCCGCGGCGAGGAGCGCAGCGCGGAACGCAGCGAGTCGTATCGTGCCGTAGGAGCCAGTCGGCCGTCCGCGACTGCGCGCGGCGCACCATCGATCGCCATAACCATTCCAATCCACTCCACTTCACTGTTGCCGGGCGAACATTGCCCGACCCGCGCATCTTGTGCGCGCCATACGCGGCATCAATGCAGCGCAGGCCCGGATTGTTCAGCCCCCGTTCAGACCGCCACCCGCAAGCCCTCGGTCCGCTCGATGCCCTGCGCGGGAAGCCGGCCGGCGCGCACGTTGGCATAGATCTGTTGCAGGATGGCGAGATTCGCGGCTGGCGTATAGCTGGCCTCATACGCCGCCCGGCTCGCGCCGCGCAGGGTGGGCGCCTCATCCCACAAGCGGCGCGCTTGCGCGACCAGGTCGTCGGCGTCCTCGGCGCGGAAGGTCCGTCCGGTGGCGCCATCCTGGACGAGTTCGGGCAGCGCACCGCGGTCGGCGACCAGGCACGGCGTACCGCTCGCCAGCGCCTCGATGACTACCAGGCCGAAGGCCTCGTCCCAGCGCGCCGGCACGACCAGGAAGCGCGCGCCGGCCATCAGTTCGAGGACCCGCTCCGCGCCCTGGCGACCGAGCATCTGCACCCCGGCGCATCCGGCGACGGCCCGGGCGAGCGGTCCATCGCCGACGATGCGCAAGGGCAAGCCGGTGCGTGGCCAGGCGCGGCACAGTTCGAGCACGCCCTTCTCGACGCCGAGCCGACCGACGAACAGCGCGTAATCGCCGGGACCGTCGCCGATGGGTCCACGGTGGTCGAGAAAATTCGGCTTCACCACCAGGCGCTCCGGCGGCAGGCCGGCGGCGGCCATCACGTCGCGCTGGAAGCGCGAGATGCAGATGAACGCGTCGACCCCGTCGGGGATCACCCGCTCGCGCCAGTAGCGGGCGATCGCGCGGGTGTACAGCCAATCCATCGCGGCGCCGCCGTAGAGCGGTGGCATGCGTTCGAGTCGCTGGCGTTCGTGGTCGTCGCGCGGGGAGCGCGCTCCGTGCGGGCCCAGCAGCTTCCGCGCCGACGCGATCAGCCGCCAGTTGTGCAGGGTCTGCACCACCGGTAGGCCCTCGCCGCGCGCCGCTTCGCACACCCCATAGGTGAGCAACGGCCAGGGATTGTGCAGGTGCAGGAGGTCGGCGCCGTGTCCGGCGATCTCGCGCGCGAGCTGCGCCACCTGCGTCGGCGGGGCGTGCAGCCCGGCCGCGGCGCGCAGCTTGGCGAGGGATCCGGCGCGCAGCAGATCGTCGGATCGCCGCTCGAGCAGCCCGGGAGCGCAGCCCGCGGCCCGCAGCAGCGACAGCTCGCGTTCGACCACCACGTTCTCGCCCGACGGGTTCGCCGAGCGGTACCAGCAGTGGGCGATCAACGGGCGCATGGTCAAGATGGCTGGGCGGCCGGCGCCGCGACCTGCTTGGTCAGGCTGGTATCGACGAACGTCCGCCGGAAGAACGCCAGGTGCTTGGCGATCTCATACCAGCAGTTGAAGGTCGCGCGCAGCGGACCTGCCCCGTGCATGATCGCCGCCGCGGTCGATTCGCGGTAGGCGCGCACGACATTGGCGCTGGCGGTGGATACCCCGCCGATGCGCATCTCGACCAGCACCTCGGGCACGAAGCCGACGGCCAGCTTGGGCCACACGCGCAGCACCCATTCATGGTCGGCGGCGATGCGGAAGCCGACGCTGAAAGCGCCGTGGCGATCGTACACCCAGCGGCGGACCATGGTCGACGGATGGGCGACCACCATCTTGCGCAGCAGCTGGGCGTGCGATGCGTCGCGACCGAAGGTGCGCACCGTCGATCCGTCGGCGCGCACCTGGCGGACCCGACCGTGGGCGACATCGAGCGAGCGGGCGCGCATCGCCTCGACCAACGTGCGCACGCTGCGTGGACCTGCGAAATAATCGTCGGCATTGAGGATGTGCACGAACTCCCCGCGCGCCATGCGCACGCCCTTGGACATCGCGTCGTAGATGCCGGCGTCGCGCTCGCTGACATGCCGCAACCCGGCGCGGCGTACGATGTCGATCGTGCTGTCGCGCGACCCACCATCGACGACCACGTGCTCGATGCCCGGCAGGTCCTGGGACTTGACCGAATCGATGCATCGTTGGATGCAGTCCTCGGCATTGAAGGCCGGTGTCACCACCGTCACCACTGGACTGTCGGCATCAGACATGGCGGCACCAGACGTGGCAGCATCAGGCATGGGACATCCTCTCGTTCCTGGCGGCGGCACGCTCGGCCGCCAACCGGTGCTGGCGCATCCCGGCGAGTACGCCGAAGGTGGCCCAGAACATGAACCCATTGGCGGGATTGCCGAGCACGGGGTTGAAAGTCGCCGAGACCAGCGCCGCAACCGCGATGGCGAGCAAGCAGGCGCGGGCGGCGTAATCGACCGTCCCGACCTCGGGCTCGGAACCACCGTGCAGCGCATCGCGCAGCACCCGCCACAGGAAGGCCAGGAACAGCGCCATGCCGATCACCCCGCCATGGGCCAGGACGTCGAGCAGATCGCTGTGGGACGGGAGGAACTGGGCGTTCTGACCGCCGACGGTGAACAGGCGGAACTGGACGTTGGGGGTATCCGAGAAGCAGTCGCCCCACACCGGCGATGCCAGGAACTTGGCCCAGGTCTCTCCATAGAGGTAGTTGCGGAAGTCGGCGTTGCCCGAGCTGAAGGCTTCGTTGATCGATTTGATGTAATCGAGCGCGACGTACCCGAGCACCGCCACCAGGCCGATCGCGACCAGGCTCTCCAGCCGGAACGGTGGTCGGGTACCCTCGCGGACTTCGCGGCGATTGAACACCGCGAGCAGGTAGATGCTCACCGCGGTGAGGATGAAGGTGGTGTTCTTGAGGCCGACCACCGCGAATAGCGCCATGAAGCCGAAGGCCGCCCAGCGCACCCCGCGGCTGCGCGCGACCAGTCCGCAGAACACCGCGGTGGGAACGAACAGGTAGACGTTCTCGTGGATGAGCTGCTGGGGGAAGAACGCCCAGGCGACCCCGAACATGAACAGGGCCATCAGCGACAACATCACCAGGTACGAGCGCGCGAAGCGCGCTGGTTCGGCGATCATGCCGAGGTGGCAGCAGATGAAGAACGACAGCAGCGAGAGGGCGTGCGGCCGAAAGGTGACCTCGTATCCGCGCGCGTATTCGGCGTAGAGGAAGCCGCCGAACATCACCGCCACCAGCACCGTCACCTGCCAGTAGTAGCGGACGATGGCGATCAGTTCGCCGGGCGCGGAGCGCGAGGTGCACAGGTGGAACATCCACGCGACCAGGGCGATGGCCAAGGGCACGTACTTGTAGGGGATGATCGACAGGCGACCGAGGAACGGCTGCATGCCCGCGAGCACCAGGGACGCGACCACCGCGCCCAGCAGCAGCGTCTGGCAGATCGGCCAGCCGCGCCCATCGCCGGGCACCGCGCCGGCGGCAGCGACAGCCGAGCGGTCGTCGGACGCCGGCGTCGCGAGGGTCATGGGCTCGGCGATCATGCGACGGATCCCGATGGCAGCATGGCGCTGTGGCGCTCGGCCCAGGCTTCGGCGAGCCGGCGCAGGCGCTGCAGCAGGGAATCGTCGAAGCTCTTGCCGTCACTGGCCAGCGCATCGCCGTAGAAGATCAAGGTGTCGTAGAGGTAGAGCGCGGCGTACGGGGTGAGCGCGCCATGGATGCCGAGGTCGCGCGCCAGCCCGGCGAGCGGCGACTCGTCGCCGACCAGCCGCTCCCACTGGGCGGGGTCGATCTCGCCGCGCAGGATGTCGGGGAAGAGATGGAAGTGGAAGGCGTCGTGCAGCGGCACCCAGCCTGGTTCCGCCCATTCCCAATCGACCACGGTCAGCGCACCGGAGACCGGCATGGTGTTCCACGGCGTGAAGTCGCGATGGACCCAGCCCAGGCGGACCGGGCGCCCACCGAGCTCGCTGTCGGCCAGGGCGAGCAGGCGTGCGCAGGTCCCAGCCAATCGCCGCGCTTCGCCGCCGAGCGCATCGAGCTTGGCGCGCAGGGCCTCGCGCGAGGCGAGGGCGGCGCGGAGATCACCGGTGCCGGCGCCGGCGCTGGTGAAGAGCGCGCCGCAGAACCGCCGGTGGCGGTCGGTCCACTCGCCGACCCGCACGCTGGGTAAGGGCAGGCAGGCCTCCTGGACGCTGTAGACGACGCCGTCGATCTCGGCGGTGCCGTACAACCGGGGCACCTTGAGGCCGGCG
>JACDEC010000193.1 GCA_013816645.1 Planctomycetota bacterium | reverse complement strand
CCCTCGCCGCGCTGCGCGGCGATCACCGCGCGGATCGCGCACTGCTGGTACTGCTCGGCCGGGTAGATCAGCGCCTGGCCGAACTCGTCGATCAGGCGCTGCGCCACGTCGTAGAGTTCGATACGGCCGGTTTCCACCGCCAGCAGGCCGAAACGCAGGTGCGCGTTGGTGGTGCGGGTCCGTCCGAGCTGGGCATCGAGCGCCCGCACGTAGGCGGCGAGGGCGCGATCGGGCTCGCCCTGCCGTTCCAGGCACTCGCCGAGCGCGGCGTGGGCGTAGGCGGTATCCGACGAGTCGGGGAACTGGGCGAGGAGCAGCTCGTAGAGCTCGCGGGCCCCGGCCAGCGACTCGGGAGTGCGCGCCTTGAGCAGGTGCCCGGCCTGCTTGCGCAGGATCGCGGCCTGTTCGTGGTCGCCCGCGACCGCGCGCAGGCGCGCCAGGAAATCTTCGCGATCATCCGGTGACCAGGACGTGCGGGCGTACCAGGGCTTGGCCATCGGTCACCCGGACTGGGCAGGGGCGCGGGCGGGCGCGATGACCTCCGCGGGCGTGCCATTCGGCCAGGAATCGCGCGGCACCCAGCCGAGGATGCGCTCGGACGGTTCGAGGTCGTAGCGTCTGGTGCCTCCGTTGTCGCTGATCGCGAAGAGGATCGCGAAGCCGACCGCCTCGTTCTCGACCGCGGCGAGGTGGAAGCGCGCGCAATCGTCGTGGCTGAGGTAGATCGGATGCGCCCAACCCGCGGGCTTCTCGGCCAGCGACTTGTTCATCATCCCGGCTTCGCGCGGGTCGCGCACGAACCAGCCGAGACGGACGCAGATGATCGACAGCCCGTGGCGCGCGGCGTAGACCTCGGCCATCGCCTCGCCGGCGACCTTGGTGACGCCGTAGAGGTCGCTGGCGTGCGCGCCATCGGCGATGGTGATGGTGCCGTCCTTGCGCACGCCGGTGGTGGCGCGGATCGAGCTGGCCATCACCACGCGCCGGACCTTGGCTTCCTTGGCTGCCTCGAGCACGTGATAGGTGCCGACGATGTTGTTGGGCACCAGCAGGGTGGTGAAGTCGGCGATGTCGGGGGTCGCCGCCAGGTGCACGACGGTGTCGCAGCCGGCCATCGCCGCGCTTATGGCTGCGGCATCGGTCACCGAACCAACGTGGTGTTCGTGGCCGTGCGGGCCGGCGCGCAAGTCGAAGCCACGGACGTGGTGGCCGCGCTCGACCAGCGCCTTGCTGACCGTTCGGCCGACCGCGCCGGCCGAGCCGGTGACCAGGATGCGGCGAGGATGCATCCGCGGAGTGTGGTGCCCTGGCGCGGGTGGCAAGGGCACCGGGACGCGCGAGCGGCTCAGCGGCAGGGGCACAGCCAGGTGTGATAGAACCACAGCCAGCCGATGGCGCCCCAGAACCAGGCGACGCCAGCCAGGCCGCACCATCCCGGGATCGAGAGCACCTGCGTGAAGCGTGCGCGGTGTCGCACGCTCGGCGGCGACTCATGCCGGTAGACCCAGGCGCTGCGCACCGAACCCAGGAGCAGGGCAAGGCCGAGGGCCGCGACCACCACCACGGTGAGCGGGCTCAACGGCAGCGCGGGCAGATCATGGCGCAGCGTCACGTGCTGCCAGCCCGCGAGGATCGACAGTCCCGTACCGAATGCCGTCATCAGCCACAGGTCGCGCAATCGGAAGGCCGCGCGTCGCAGTCCCCTGCGTTCGCGATCAGCGTCAGCGTCCCATGCGGTGGATGCCACGTCATCCGTCCCATCGCTGGGCGCGATCACCTCAGCCGATCTCGTAGACCAGGTTGCTGACGATGAACTCCTTGCGTTCCGGAGTGTTCTTGCCCATGAAGAACTCGAGCGTCTTGTTGACCGTGCCGAGGTCCTCGATGTCGACCTTCTGCAGGCGGATGTCGTCGCCGATGAACTGTCCGAATTCCTTGGGGCTGATCTCGCCCAGGCCCTTGAAGCGGGTGGTCTCGGGATTCTTGATCGCGGCCTGCGCCGCGTCGCGCTCGGTCTCGCTGTAGCAGTAGGTGGTCTGCTGCTTGTTGCGCACCCGGAACAACGGGGTCTCGAGAATGCAGACGTGGCCGTGCTTGACCAGCTCCTCGAAGAAGCGCAGGAAGAAGGTGAGCAGCAGGTTGCGGATGTGCATGCCGTCGACATCGGCGTCGGTGGCGATGATCACCTTGTTGTAGCGGAGTCCCTCGAGCCCGTTCTCGATGCCGAGCGCAGACATGATGTTGTAGAGCTCGACGTTCTTGTAGACGGTGTCGCGGCCGAGCCCGAAGCAGTTGAGCGGCTTTCCCTTGATGGTGAAAATCGCCTGGGTCTCGACGTCGCGGCACATGACCAGGCTGCCGCCGGCGGAATCGCCCTCGGTGATGAACAGCGAGGTCTCCTCGCGGCGCTTGGCGACCTTCTTGTCGTTCTGGCTGTCGCAGTAGTGGATCTCGCAGTCGCGCAGCTTGGGGATGCGCAGCGCGACTGATTTAGCGCGCTCGCGCGCCTCCTTCTTGATCTTGGCGAGCTCGGTACGGATGCGCTCGTTGGTCTTGATCTTGTCGAGCAGCTTGGTCGCGGTCTCGGGGTTCTTGTGCAGCCACTTCTCGACCGCTTCCTTGACCATCGGCACCACCCAGGCGCGCACGTCCGAGCCGAGCTTGTTCTTGGTCTGGCTCTCGAACACCGGGTCCTGGATCTTCACCGCGATCGCGCCGACCAGGCCCTCGCGCACGTCCTCGCCGGCGAAGTTCTTGCCGGAGAATTCGTTGACGCCCTTGAGGATGCCCTCGCGGAACGCCGATTGGTGGGTGCCGCCGTCGTTGGTGTACTGGCCGTTGACGAAGCTGAAGTAGGTTTCGCCGTAGATGTTGGTGTGGGTGAAGGCGAATTCGAGCTTGTCCTCGGCGGCATGGAAGACTTCGTAATGCGCGGGCTCGGCGCCGATCTCGGCGGCGAGCAGGTCCTTGAGGCCCTCCTTCGAATGGAAGGTGGTGCCGTTGTAGACGATGTTCAGGCCGGCGTTGAGGTAGCAGTAGTAGCGCAGCCGCTTGGCGATGAAGTCGTCGTTCCAGGTGAAGGTCTTGAAGATCTCGTGGTCGGGCGAGAACTCGACGAAGGTGCCGTTGGGCTGGTCCTTGGCCTTGCCGCCCTCGTCCTCCTTGAGCTTGCCCTGAGCGAACAGCGCGCGCTTGAACTGCCCGTCGCGGAAGCTGATGACTTCGAAGCGGCTGGACAGGGCGTTGACCGCCTTGGTGCCCACGCCGTTGAGGCCGACCGAGAACTGGAAGACGTCGTCGTTGTACTTGCCGCCGGTGTTGATCTGGCTGACGCACTCGATGACCTTGCCGAGCGGGATGCCGCGGCCGTAGTCGCGGATGGTCACGGCCTCGCCATCGCGGGTGATCTCGACCTTCTTGCCGACCCCCATGATGAACTCGTCGATCGAGTTATCGACGATCTCCTTGAGCAGGACGTAGATGCCGTCGGAGGGATTGCTGCCATCGCCGATCCGGCCGATGTACATGCCGGTGCGCAGCCGGATGTGGGACAACGCGTCCAGTGACTTGATCGACTTCTCGTCGTAATCGACCTTCTGTTTGGCCATTTCAGGTTCCTCTCGCGATCTGCTAGGGCACCGTTGCGTGTCCATTCGGACCGTCAATGGGGAACGCCGGTGACTTGTCGGATGCGACCAGGGTGGTTGTTGCCGGTCCTGGTGCGGGCGACCCGCGGCCTAGGGTGAACCACGCCATGGGTTATCAGGCCGTTTACCACACCCACACCCATCGTTGCAAGCACGCGAGTGGCGACGCGCCCGACTACGCGCGGGTCGCGGCCGCTGGCGGCTGCCGGGTCCTGGGCATCAGCGATCACACGCCGCTGCCAGACGGCCGATGGCCGGGCGTGCGCATGACCATGGACGGCTTTCCCGGATACCTCGCCGCGATCGCCCAGGCGCGCGCGGAGCAACCGGCACTCACCGTGCTCGCCGCGGTCGAATGCGAGTGGGTGCCCGAGTTCGCGAGCTTCTATCGCGACGAGCTGCTCGGCCGCAACGGACTCGACTACCTGATCGGCGCTGGCCACTACACCGTCATCGATGGCGTCTGGCGCGGCAGCTTCGAGCACCTGGTCACGCCCGCGGCGCTGCGCACCTACGCGACGATGATGGAGGAGGCGATGGTCAGCGGGCTCTTCGCCTTCATTGCCCACCCCGATCTGATCGGCTGCTGCAACGAGGTGTGGACTGCCGACACCGCGGCCTGCGCCCGCGACCTGTGCGCGGCGTCGCTCGCCACCGGCGTGCCGCTCGAGCTCAACGGCTACGGCATCCGCAAGGAGTGGATCGACACACCCGATGGCCGGCGGCCCCAGTACCCGTGGATCCCGTTCTGGGAGATCGCTGGCGCGATGGGCGTGCAGGTGGTGCTCAACAGCGACGCGCATCGGCCGGAGGACACGCTCGCCGGATACGACGATCTGGTCGCGATCCGCGACCGCTTCGCCCTGGTGGAGGCCGATCTGTCGCGGCTGACCGCCCAGCACTGAATCCGTACATTGGCGGCAACCAAGGCCTTCCGTCCCTGCTGCTGGCGCGCATGCTCACAGCGAGGATCCCCGTCATGGCGAACGCCGCTGCATCCGCCGTCCGCACCCGCGAATCGATCATCGCCGAGATCCGCGCGTCGCCGAAGCAGAAGGTCAAGGTGGCGATCGCCGACATCGATGGCGTGCTGCGCGGCAAATACCTGCACAAGGACAAGTTCCTCTCCGCCGTCGACTCCGGGTTCGGCTTCTGCAGCGTGGTCTTCGGCTGGGGCAGCGGCGACGTCTGCTACGACAACGCCACCTACACCGGCTGGCACAACGGCTATCCCGACGCCTTGGCGCGCATCGACCTCGACACCTACCGCACGGTGCCGTGGGACGATGGCGTCGCGTTCTTCCTCGGCGATTTCGAGGACGGCGCCGGCAAGCCGCTGGCGGTGTGCCCGCGCCAGACGCTCAAGCGGGTGCTCGAGCGCGGGCGCTCGCTGGGCTTGGCCGCGCGCTGCGGCATGGAATTCGAGTGGTTCAACTTCAAGGAGACGTCGGACAGCCTGGCGGCGAAGAACGGCCTGGCGCCGACGCCGCTGACCCCGGGGATGTTCGGCTATTCGCTGATCCGCATGGCCCAGAACCAGCCGTTCTTCGCCGCGATCATGGACGAGCTCGGCACCTTCGGCATCCCCATCGAAGGCCTGCACACCGAAACCGGGCCGGGCGTCTACGAGGCCGCCATCCTGCACGCCCCGGCGCTGGAAGCCGCCGACCGCGCGGTGCTGTTCAAGACCTCGGTCAAGGAGATCGGCGCGCGCTTCGGCATCATGCCCAGTTTCATGGCCAAGCCGAACGCCAAGCTGCCGGGCTGCAGCGGCCATAGCCATCAGAGCCTATGGGTCGGCGACGAGAACCGCTTCTACGACGCCAGCGATTCCTTGAAGATGAGCGCGACGTTCCGCTCGTATCTCGCCGGCATCCTCCAGCTGCTGCCCGACATCCTGCCGTTCCTGGCCCCGACCGTGAACAGCTACAAGCGCCTGGTCGACGGTTTCTGGGCGCCGACCAAGCCGACCTGGGGCGTCGACAACCGCACCGTCGCCTGCCGGGTGATCGTCGGCGGGCCCAAGAGCACGCGGCTCGAGGTGCGCGTCCCCGGCTCGGACGTGAACCCCTACCTCGCGGTCGCCGCCAGCGTCGGCGCCGGCCTGTGGGGCATCGAGCGCAAACTCGAGCTCACCGCCCAACCCATCACCGGCAGCGGCTACCACGCCGACGTCCCGCGCCTGCCGCGCTCCCTGCAGGAGGCGACCGCGCGCCTGGCGGCGTCGAAGCCTGCGCGCGAGATCCTCGGCGACGCCTTCGTCGACCACTTCGTCGCCACCCGCGAATGGGAATGGCGGCAGTTCCAGGACGCGGTGACCGACTGGGAGATCCAGCGGTACTTCGAAATCATCTGAGGACGGGGGTTGGGGGGCGGGGGGTGGGGGTCGGGTACCTGCCTCGCGATCTCGCGCCCTCCGACTCCCAAACCCTGACCCCCGGACCTGCATCCGGCTCGAGTCGCGCTCCCACCGACCCCCAAACCCTGACCCCCGGACCCCGTCCCC
>JACDEC010000192.1 GCA_013816645.1 Planctomycetota bacterium | reverse complement strand
ACCCAGGGCTCACGCCCTGGGCTACAGTCTTTCGCCCCCTTCGGGGGCTTCTTCGCTGATGCCTACTTGGGTCAACGCGTTGCAGGGATGCCCAAGCTTGGATCAGATGCCTTCATCGACTTCCGGACTTCCGGACAGACGATGTCCCCTTACTTCGCGCCCTTGAGATTCTGCGCGACGAAGTCCCAGTTGACCAGCGAGCCGAGGAAGGTCTCGATCCACTTGGGGCGCAGGTTGCGGTAGTCGATGTAGTAGGCGTGCTCCCACACGTCGACGGTCAGCAGCGCGGTCTGCTTGTGCTTCATCGGCAGGTCGGCGTTCGCGGTCTTGGTGACCTTGAGCTTGCCGCCCTCGCTGACCAGCCACGCCCAGCCCGAACCGAACTGGCCCATGCCGGCGGCGGTGAACTCTTCCTTGAACTTGGCGAAGGAGCCGAAGTCGCGGGTGATCGCCTCGGCGAGCGCGCCGGTCGGTTCGCCGCCGCCCTTGGGCTTCATGCAGTTCCAGAAGAAGGTGTGGTTCCAGATCTGGGCGGCGTTGTTGAACACCGGGCCCGGGTTCTCGGCCGCCATGATGATCTCTTCGAGGCTCTTGGAGCCGTCGGCCTTCTTCTCGTCGATCAGCTTGTTGAGGTTGACGACGTAGGCGTTGTGGTGCTTGCCGTGGTGGAACTCGAGCGTCTCGGCGCTGTAGTGGGGCGCGAGCGCGTCCTTGGGGTAGGGAAGGGGCGGAAGGGTGATGGCCATCGCAGGCTCCTCGTGGGATGAGGCCCGGGTTATAGGCAAGAGCCGGTGACGGAACAAGGCAAGCATCCGGGAATTGCACCCCCCTGCTGACAACACATTGGAATCCCTGCTGCTTGGCTAGCCTGCGCCCATGCCGCACGCCGCCAATCTGCACCGCCTGCGCAAGCACGCCAAGCTCACCCAGGCCCAACTCGCCGAACGCGCTGGGCTGCCCCGCGCGACCCTCGCCAACATGGAACGCGCGGGATCCAATCCCGGCATCCAGTCGGTGATGGCGGTCGCCAAGGCCCTGGGCGTCAGCGTCGACGAACTGCTCACCGAACTGCCCGAGCACCGCTTCTACAAGGTGGGTCCCGAGGACATGCAGGAGTACCGCGCGGAAGGCGGGCATTTCCTCGCCAAGCTGGTCTCGCCGATCGCATCCAAGGGCGTGCAGATCCACCACGTCACCATGCTGCCGGGCTGCCGTAGCGTCGGCCGGCCGCATCCATCGGGCTCGCAAGAATACTTCTTCACCCTGGTCGGTCGCGCCTCGCTGCAGATCGAGGACGAGACCGTCGAGATCGAGGCCGGCTCGCTCGTCCAGTTCCCCGGCCAGCGTTCGCACGTCTACATCAACCGTGATCCCATCCAGGCGGTCACGGCGTTGTCGGTGGTGGTCTTCCAGCCGGGGTGAATGCGTCCGGTCGGCGCTTCGCGCCTCGTCGGGGCGGGCGGCTGCGCCACCCTCGCCCGGTCGGCCCTGCGACCCTCGTCCGGAGAAGTCAGGCCGACGGATCGCCTGGCACCTCGCGGATGCCTTCCGACGAGCGCAGCGCGACCGGACGAGGGCTGCAGGCCCGACCGGACGCTGCCCGGAATGAACCCGCGCTGGCCCCCCGGGCGGCAACGACTCTAATCCCGCGCCATGTCCTTCAGCGATTCCTGCATGCGTCCCGGCACCCTGGTGGTCGATGAACTGCGCGAACTGGTGACCACCGGCGCGGTGTATTCCAACGCCGGCATCGCCGACGCGCAGGTGCAGCCGGCGTCGATCGACCTGACCCTGGCCGACGAGGCCTACCGCCTGCCCGGCAGCGTCCTGCCCCTGGCGGGCGAGACGGTGCGCGACCTGGTCAAGCACCTCGCGCTCGAACGCCTCGACCTGTCGACGCCGACCTGCCTGGGCCGTGACCAGGTCTACCTCGTGCGCCTGCGCGAACGCTTCCGCCTGCCCCCCGGCATGGAGGCCTACACCAACTCGAAGAGCTCGACCGGGCGCGTCGACCTCGCCACCCGCGTGCTCGCCGACGGCAGCCCGCGCTACGACCGCATCCCCAGCGGCTACGACGGCGACCTCTGGCTCGAACTGATCCCGCGTAGCTTCAACGTCGTCGCCCAGGTCGGCGTCAGCCTCAACCAGGCCATCTTCTTCTGCCAGCGCATCGTGCTCAGCCAGGCCGAGATGCTCGAACGGCACGCCCGGCAACCCCTGCTGCGCGAACCCGATGGCCGGGCGTCGGCCAGTCGCGCCTGCCTGTTCGACGGCCGGGCGGTGATGACCGCCGACCTCTCGCAGCCGATCGTCGGCTACGTCGCCAAGCGCACCCATCATCCGCTGGTGCTGGCCAAGGTGCGCGGCCACCACACCGACGACTTCTTCGCGCCGGTGCCCAAGCCCCCATCGGGCTTCCTGTTCCTCGAGCAGGAGCGCTTCTACATCCTCGCCACCCGCGAACGCGTGGTGGTGCCCGCCGACCTGGCCTGCGAGATGGTGCCCTACGATGCCTCGGCCGGCGAATTCCGCGCGCACTACGCCGGCTTCTTCGATCCCGGCTGGGGGATCAGCGGCGACCAGGAGCCCGGCGCCAAGGCCGTGCTCGAAGTGCGTCCGCACCAGGACGACCTCATCCTGCGCCACGGCCAGCCGATCTGCGCGATGGCCTATGAGGTCCTGCAGCGCCCGTGCACGCGGCTGTACGGGACCTGCAGCAATACCTACGCGGGGCAGGATGGGCCGACGTTGAGCAAGCACTTCGTCGTCGCTTCCTGATCGACGCGAAGCGTCGCTCAGGAAGCGACGACTCGTTCACAGCGGAGGAGAACCAGCGACAGTCGAGTCCCCGCAGGCCGCCCCGGCCGAGGAACTCGACGTAAGCGGTCCGGCCACCCTCCACCGCAATAAGCCGTAAAGGCTTTTCTTCGCAGGTCTCACCCTCCTACCTCCCCCCGAGCGCCCTCACAAAAGTCCGGGTCTGCGAATGCGCAGGCAACAGCAGCACCACCGCCGTCCCCTTCCCCGGTGCGCTATCGATGCGCACCAGTCCTTCGTGGTCGCGCACGATGCGCTGGACCAGGCTCAGTCCCAGACCGGTGCCGCGGCTCTTGGTGCTGAAGAACGGGGTGAAGATCCGGTTGAGGAGTTCGGCCGGGATGCCCGGACCATTGTCGGCGACCGTGATTTCGATCGCCGCACTGCCCAGCGGGTTGCCGCTGGGCGCGGCGCGCGCGGTCACCGTGATCGACGATCCCGCCGAGCCACGCAGCGCCTCGATGCTGTTGTTGATCAGGTTGATCAGCGCCTGACGGAACTGATCGGCGTCGACGAACGCGCTGGGCGTGTCCGGATCTACCACGAAGACCAGCGCGCCGGGCCGGAGGTCCTCGCGGCGCTGGTAGAGCTCGCGCAGGTCGGACAGCACCTGTTCGACGCGGATGTCCTCGCGCCGCGGCGTGCGCATACGCGAGAGGCTGAGGAAGTCCTCGACGATCCGCGCCAGGCGGTCGGCTTCGTCGATCATGATCTTGGCGAGGTCGGCGCCGTCGCGGTTGCCATCGCGCATGTTGAGATCCGCCAGCTCCTGGGCGCAGCCGCGCAGGCTGGTCAGGGGATTGCGCACCTCATGGGCGATGCCGGCCGCCATCTCGCCGAGCGCCGCGAGGTGCGCGGAGCGTTGCGCGCCTTCTTCGAGCACCCGCAGCCTGGTCTCGTCGGCGACCAGCAGGGTGCGACCGAGCGGCCTGCCGCGGCGATCGCTCAGGGCGGTCAGACGCAGGACGAGTTGCCGGCCGTTGGCGTCGTCGAAGCGGCGCAGCGCGGGCAGGTCATCGTCTTCGAGCAGTTCGGCGACCGGTTTGAGCGTGGGGTGCGCGAGCAGTTCGCTGGCTTTGCGACCCTGTGCGCCGCCTGGAGGCAGGTCGAGCAGTCGCATGGCTTCGGCGTTGGCGTAGGCGATGATGCCATGGCGATCGACGGCGAGGACTCCCTCGCCGAGCTGATCGAGCAGTTCGCCGGTGAACAGGCGCTGCTCGTGCCAGCGCCTGGCCAGCAACTGGCCGAGGATGTCGACCAGGAACAGCGCCGCGATCTGCACGCCGACCACCGAGAGCAGCGCGTTGACGTTCGAGAGCACCGGGTTGTTCTCGATCGCCTCCGCGCCCAGGGGATGGTACCCAGCGAGGTAGAGCATCCCCGAACCGGCGAGCGCGAGCGAGGCCAGCGCCGGCATCACGAACGGCGCCGCTCCGGGCAACGCCAAGGTGCCGGTGAGGATCACCGCGAAGAGCATCACCACCGCCGGCGAGGCCACGCCGCCGCTGAAGTAGACGAGCAACCCGGTCCAGATCAGGTCGAAGACCAGCTGCAGGGCCAGCTGCCAACGGGCGCGCACCCAGCGCACGGTGGTCGCCAGGATGGCCGCGGAGGCCGCCACCAGCAGGACCAGCCAGCCGAGGTAGCGGCGGATGTCGACGGTATCG
Organism: Planctomycetota bacterium; assembly: GCA_013816645.1. Taxonomy (GTDB): domain Bacteria; phylum Planctomycetota; class UBA11346; order UBA11346; family UBA11346; genus JACDEC01. The sequence continues at coordinate 1,670 of JACDEC010000192.1, read as the reverse complement.
GCGTTGTCGGGCAGGCCCTGGGTCAGGACGCCGAGCGCCACCGCCAGCAGCAGCAGCCGCAGCAACGAGACCTGGCGGGCGGCAACCGACAGCGACATCGGGACGTCGCCGACGTTCATCGCGAGCCGACGTCGCCGGCGGGACCGGTCATCGGGGGATCAGCCGCGGACGGCGTTCTGCAGCTCGAGAATCGGGTAGAAGATCGCGAGCACGATGATGCCGACAATGGTACCCATGACGACCAGCATGATCGGCTCGATGAGGCTGGTGAGACTCTTCACGGTGGCGTGCACCTGCTCGTCGTAGAAGTCGGCGATCTTCGAGAGCAGCTGCTCGAGCGCGCCCGAGCGCTCGCCGATGCCGATCATCTTGACCACCATCTTCGGGAACACCCACGCGGTCTCGAGGTGCGAGGACAGGCTCTCGCCGCGCTTCACCGTGTCGCGGGTCTCGAGCAGCGTGTCTTCGATCACGGCGTTGCCCGAGGTCATGGCCACGATCTCGAGCGCGCCGAGGATCGGCACGCCCGAGCTGAGCAGGGTCGAGAAGGTGCGCGCGAAGCGGCTGACCGCGACTTTCTGGAACAGCGGGCCGAACACCGGCAGCTTGAGGAACAAGGTGTCACGGATGCGCCGGCCCTTGGGGGTCTTGACCCACAGCACATAGGTCACGATCGAGGCGACGATGATCAGCAAAGTGACCAGGATGTTGTTCTGCAGCCACTGCGAGGCGCCGACCACGACCACGGTCACGAACGGCAGCTTGCCGCCGAGGCTGTCGAACATCTTCTGGAACTTCGGGACCACGCCGACCAGCAGGTAGCCGGTGATGCCGAGGATCAGGCACAAGGAGATGACGGGATAGGTCATCGCCGATTTGATCTCGCGCTTGAGCGATTCGGTCGCTTCCATGAAGTCGGCGAGACGGTTGAGGATGACGTCGAGCTGGCCCGAGGCTTCGCCCGCCTTGACCATGTTGACGTAGATGTCGGGGAAGATGCGCGGGAACTTGGCCATCGCCTCGGACAGTTCGGTACCGCCGCGGACCAGGTCGGCGACGTCCTGCAGGCCCATGCCGAAGCCCTTGTTCTCGTCCAAGGTCTGGGCGCCGAGGATTTCGATGCCTTCGAGCAGCGGGATGCCGGCGCCGATCATGGTGGCGAGCTGGCGGGTGAAGAGCGCGAGTTCTGCGGTCTTGGCGCTGCGCGACGCGCCGCCCTTGAACATGCCGCCCTTCCCGCCCCCCTTGGCTTCGAGCTTGAGCACCGAGAGCTGCTGGCCGCGCAGCCGACCGGTGGCGTCGGCCTCGTTCTCGGCTTCGATGTTCCCTTTGACCTCGCGACCGTCGACGTTCTTGGCGACGTAGGCGAACTTCAATTTTGCCACCGCATGTCTCCTCGAAGGAAAGTCCGCCCGAGTATGGAGAGTCGGCCCCGGCACCACAAGGGGACGGGGGCCGGGGGTCAGGGGTTGGGGGACGGTCTCGCAGCGATTTCCGCGCGCATCGGACGTTGCGTACCGACCCCGATCACCCGCCCCCCGTCCCATGCCCATCGCGTGCGCTGCGGCCCGACCCCCAACCCCGATCACCCGCCCCCCGTCCCATGCCCATCGCGTGCGCTGCGGCCCGACCCCCAACCCCGATCACCCGCCCCCCGTCCCATGCACATC
>JACDEC010000191.1 GCA_013816645.1 Planctomycetota bacterium | reverse complement strand
CGGCGGGCCCGGACATCGACCTCGGTCCGCTGAGCGTGATCGGCGTGCCGCGTGGGCTCGCCGCCGTCGCCCGACGCTGCCTCGAATCGCAGCCCGCGCGACGCTACGCCGACGGCACGGCGGTCGCCGCCGACCTGCGCCGTTGGCTGGGCGCCGGAATCACCCTCGCCGAGCGACCGAGCCTGCTGCGCAGGGGGTGGACATACTTGCGCCGTTCGCCCGGGTTGGCCATGGCGCTCGTGCTGGTCGCGATGGGCGCGGCGCTGGCCGGTTGGAGCGAGCATGCCCGCCGAAGCGAGGTTCGCGCGCGCCTGGCTGGCCTCGCCGCCGGACTCGATTTCTCCGATCTCGCCGCGTTGCGCGCCGCGCGTGGCGAACTGCGCGCGATCGCCGGGGATGGGTCGCTGAGCGTAGCCAGGGATCTGGACGAACGTCTCGCCGTCGCAGTGGCGGCGCTCGAACGTCGTGAGCGCACGGAGGCGCAACGGGTCGCGTTGGCAGCCATCGCCACCCGCTACCGTCGTGAAGGTCCCTGGGAGAACGAGATCGCCGACTTGACGGCGGCCTTGGCGGCCGTCGGTGTCGATCTGCAGGATGCGGAACGTGCCGCTCGGGTCGTGCGCGATCATCCCCTGCGCCAGGATCTGCTCGCCGTGCTGCTGCAACTCGAGCGCGCATTGATCATCGACCTGCCCGCTGACCCCCGGCGAGTTCGCATCCCGGCGCTCATCGCCGCGGCGACCGACGATGATGCCTGGCGAGCTGTCGGCGAACTGCTGTCGCGCGCCGAGGTCGTTGCCCATGACCTGCTCTTCTGTCCGTGCGATGCTTCTGAACGCGCGCTCCGCGATCCCCGGGCGGCGGACCTGCTGCTCTCGTCCTTCGGTCCCGAACAGCGTCTGGTGCGCTACGCCGCCGAGCGCATCGTTGCCGATCCTGGCGCCTACTGGCCGCGCGTGATCAGCGCCCGGGCAGCGTGGCGCGCGGGCGATGTCGAGCAGGCGCGCCGCCACGCCCTGGTCGCGCTCGGCCAGGAACCCCACGGTCTCTGGCCGCATCTCGTGCTCGCCTACGTGGCGCTCAGTGAACGCGATGACGCGACGCTGCTCACCGAGTCGCGGGCGGCTGCGGCCGCCAATCCCCGGCATCTCGAGCCGACGGTGCTGCTGGCGGTGGGCCTAGCCCGATCGCAACGGCTCGCGGAGGCCCAGGCGGTGATCGACCACGCCGACATCGCCGAGCACCTGCAGTACCACCTGCAGCACCCCGTGGGCCATCCCATGGAAGACGCGGTGGCAGCCCTGGTCGAAGCGGGCGTGAAGATCGCCGCGGTTGCTCCGCGGCTAGGGCCGGTGGTGCCGCATCATTGAAGTGCGACGTGCGACGTGCGACGTGCGACGTAGGAGGCACGAGCGTAGGCGCGGACTATGATGGATGTGCCAGGGCGCCGTCGCACTCCGCACGTCGCACGTGCCTTCTAAGCTGCTTCTTCCGGAACCGTCGCTTCGGGGCGGCGGTCGCGGACCGCGATCGGCACCGGTTTGAGATCGCGGACCAGGCCCAGCCACGACATCACCGTGAGCATGTAGAACGTGACGTCGTACTCGTACCAGTAGAAGCCATTCCGGGTGGAGGACTGGTAGTAGTGGTGGTTGTTGTGCCAGCCTTCGCCCAGGGTGATGATCGCGAGGATCCAGCTGTTGCGGCTGTCATCGCTGGTCTGGTAGCGCCGGCGGCCGATCAGGTGCGAGAGCGAGTTGATCGTACAGGTGCCGTGGAACAGCAGGATGGTCGAGACGAAGAAGCCCCAGATCAGCATCTGCATGCCGCTGGTCTCGAGGCCGGGCCACAGGTGGTTGAGCAGGACGCCGAGGAAGAACATCGCGAAGCCGGTGAGGACCGGCACCAGCACGTCGAAGCGGTCGAGGAAGACCAGTTCGGGGAACTTGGCGAGGTCGGGCACCGATTCGAAGTCGGTGGCGAAGTTCTTCTTGGCGGTGATCCAGCCGATGTGACTCCACATGAAGCCGTGCTGGTGGGGCGAATGCGCGTCTTCGACTTCGTCGGAGTACTTGTGGTGGTGGCGGTGGTGCGACGCCCACCACAGCGGCCCGCGTTGGGCGGCCGAATTGCCGAGCACGGCCATGAGGAACTGCACCGCGCGAGGCGCCTTGAAGGTGCGGTGCGAGAAATAGCGATGGTAGAAGCCGGTGATGGCGAACATGCGCACCACGTACATCGCCAGGCAGACCGCCACCGCGACCGGGCTGGTGCCGACCCAGATCACCCCGAGGCACATGCCGTGCAGCAGGACGAAGGGGAACCAGCGCAGCCATTCGATCTTGTTGGGACCGATGTGGGTACGCTTGTCGACATGGCCGGCGGAGGTGTCGAAGAAGCGGACGAACGCGAGCAGGCCGTTCTTGAGCGGACGGATCATTGGGGGGGAGGATCCCGGTGTAACGGTGAAGGGGGACTTGTACGTGGAGCCGCGAGTATTTCCACTGATGCTAGTGCCCGGCGCGGTACGAAGGCCATCATCCCGTCAGTGTCGAATGTTCGCTGGAAGGCCTGTTCCAATATGAAGTTCCGATTTGCGTCCGGGGTGGCCCAGGAGGCGGATTCCGTCTTCGCCTGGCATGCCCAGGCCTCGGCGTTCCCACGCCTGATGCCACCGTGGGAAGGCGCCCGTCTCGTCGCCCGCTCCGGCACGTTGGAGATCGGTTCCACGGTCGACCTTGCAGTCCCGGTCGGTCCAAGCACCCGCGCCTGGCGCGCGCGCATCACCGCCGTCGACCCTGGCCGCTGCTTCGTCGACGAGCAGGTCGTCGGACCGTTCCGGAGTTGGCGCCACACCCACAGCTTCTTGTCCGTGGCGGAGGGCTGTCAGATCGTCGACGAGATCGATTGCCAGCCGCCGGTTCCGGCCCTCACCAGCGGGTGGGTTGGCCGCCGCATCGCTCGCGCCTTCGCCTTCCGGCATCGCCGCACTGCCGACGACCTCGCCCGGCACGCGGCCTGGCCACCTCGCCGCCTGCGCATCGCCATTAGCGGCGCGGGAGGTTTCCTCGGCGGGGAGCTCGCTGACTTCCTCTCCGCCGGGGGCCACGAGGTCGTCCGCCTGGTGCGCGCTGGAGGCCAACGCCCGGGGTGCCTGGCATGGGATCCCTCGGCTGGGCTCGCCGATCCGAGCGCGCTATCCGGCTTCGACGCCGTCGTCCACCTCGCTGGGCGTACGGTGGGCGAGCGCTGGTCGTCGCGGGTGCGTCGCGAGATCCGCGACAGCCGCATCGGACCGACGCGGCGTCTGTGCGAACAACTCGCGGCGCTGCCTGCGCCGCCGAAGGCGTTGGTCTGCGCCTCGGCGATCGGCATCTACGGCGACCGCGGCGAGTCGGTGCTCGATGAGGACGCCAGTCCGGGCGCCGGTTTCCTCGCCGAGGTGTGTTCCGACTGGGAGCGGGCCTGCGACCCCGCACGCGCCGCCGGGATACGCGTGGTCCATGCCCGACTCGGCGTGGTGCTCGGCGCCGCGGGTGGGGCGTTGGCAAAGCTCGTGCCACCTGTGCGCGCCGGAGTCGCCGGTCGCATCGGATCGGGGCGGCAATGGCTGTCATGGATCGCCATCGACGACGCCGTCGCCGCGCTCCATCACCTCGTCCAGTCGCCGCTGTCCGGGGTCGTCAACGTGGTCGCGCCCGAGCCGGTGACCAATGCCGGGTTGATGGCGGCGCTCGGCGCGGTGCTGTGTCGGCCGACGGTGCTGCCGCTGCCCGCGATCGCCGTGCGCGTGGCATTCGGGGCCATGGGGCAGGAGACCTTGCTGGCTAGTGCGAGGGTGGTGCCTGCGCGCTTGTCCGCGGCTGGTTTCACCTGGCGGCATGGCGACCTGGTCGAGGCGCTGCGCCATCAATTAGGTCGCTGACCCCCCCGAGGCTGGCTGGTCCGGCCCTTCCCCGTGGTGCCGCCCACGGTTAGCATCGGCACGATGGACGTTCCGGATGCCGTGCCGATGTTCCCCTTGCCCGATCACGTCCTGCTCCTCGGTTTGCCCACGCCGTACCGCATCTTCGAGCCACGCTATCGGGCCCTGGTCGACGACCTGCTCGCGCGCGAGCCGCGTGACCGCTGGTTGGCGGTCCCGCGCCTGGCACCGGGTTGGCAGGGGGCGTACCATGGTCAGCCTGCAATCCAGCCGGTGTGCACGCTCGGCAAGGTCCGCAACATCCGGCCGCTCGAGGACGGGCAGTTCCTGGTCATCGTCGAAGGCCTGGCCCGCTGCGAGCTGAGCGAACTGCCGGCCACCTCCGACTGGCGCATGGCCCGCCCGACCGTGCTCGACGATCTGCCTGGCGCGGAAAGCCCCGAGGAGCGCAGCGCCGCCATCCGCTCGGTACTCGCATTGGTCAATCACTTGCGCAACCGGCTGGGGGATCGGGGGCAGGTGCTGGCGCCGCTGGTCCAGAACACCTCCGACGAGTGCGCGCTGATCGACCGCCTGGGCGCCGCCCTGCTCGGTGATGTCGAGGTCCGTCAGAGCTTCCTACTCGCCCGACGTCTGCCTGAACGGGTGGATATCCTGCGCAGAGGGCTGGTCGCGGTGCTCGAACGCCCCCAGGGCACCAGTCGTCTGCGTCCTCCTTCGACCAACTGAACCGACGGTCAGCGCGAGAATCGATTTCCGCCTGGCTTTCGCACTCTTTCACCTATCGTAGCCGGCTCCGACATAGCACGTCGCTGTGTCTTAGTACCTATCGGCGCATCGGCGCCACTGTGAGCATCCGTGGAAATCTACGTCGGCAACCTCCCCTGGGCCGTCAATGACGAAGCCCTGGCGAATCTCTTCCGTCCTTTCGGTCAGGTCGCCCGCGCCAAGTGCATGGTCGACCGTGAAACCAACCGCAGCCGCGGTTTCGGTTTCGTGACCATGACCAACCCGACCGAGGCTCAGGCCGCGATCAAGGCGTTGAATGGCAAGGACATCGAAGGTCGCGCCCTGCGCGTCAATGAGGCTCAGCAGAAGCCCGAAGGCGGCGGCGGCGGCGGCGGTGGATATGGCGGCGGCGGCGGCGGCGGTCGCGATCGCTGATTCAGGTCGCGGATGACGTCGGCTTGCGCCGACGGGTCGATGATCCCGCAGCGGTTTCCGCTGCGGGATCTTCTTTGGCGTCGGCTCCCGCATAGTGCCGTGCCAGGTCGCCATAGGTGACCAGCGCTTCGCGTCCACGATCGCTGAGCCGATAGGTGCCCTTGGCGACCCGTACGAACCAGCCGTACACGTCCTGGTAGAGCATGGGCGCGGTCTGCTCGCCGGTGCCACGCGCGCGCAGTTCCGCGGTGGTCGCCTGCCCGTCGCGCCCGATCGACGCCGCGATCCGGATCGCCCGCTCGCGGTAGGCCGTCACCAGCGGACGTCGATTGACGCCGCCCTGGTTGTGATCCGCGGAACGACCCGCGATCTCGGTCAGGATCGCGGCGCGACGCACCTGGTCGACGACCTGCCGCCAATCGCGCGGGTCGAGCACCACCTGCACCGGCACGGGAGAGGCGGGATCGACCACCAGCAGTCCCATGCCGAGGCGCTTGAGCAGGTTGAGCATGCCCTGCCAATCCAGGCCGCGCGTCGTCCGCGGTCGCGGGATGGCGACGTAGACGCTGTCGCAGGCGCGCTGGCGGGCAGCCGCCTGGATGAGCAGCGTGGCGTTGAAACCGACCTTGAGTTCGACGGCGATGAGTTCCTCACCGCGCACGGCGGCGAGGTCGCAATCCAGGACCTCGCCGCGCACGGTGTAGCCGAGCCGCTCGAGGTGTGCGCGCAGCGGTGGATAGAGATCGCTCTCGCGCAGTCTTGGCGTGGCCACGGTCGCGATGGTAGGATCGACCGCTGGAGCCGCCAGGATCACTATCTCCTACGCGCATTGAGCGTGGCGAGATCGGCCAGCGCCACCGGCAATTCCAATGCCTTGGGATACGCCAGGTAGCGCGGAGCCCACTCGGTGGCGTGGCGCGCCGCCCAGGCGCGCAGCGCTTCGCCATCCGCGAACAGCCAGCCCAGCGGATAGGCGCCGGTGCCGAGCTGTCGCCACAGCGGCGCGCGCGCGGCCCCGGCTTTGCGTGACAGGGGGGTCAAGCCGAGGTTGAGCCGGCGCAGCCCGCGCTCGCGCGCCC
>JACDEC010000190.1 GCA_013816645.1 Planctomycetota bacterium | reverse complement strand
GCGGCGATCCCGGTCGCGACCCGCGCCGACGGATCGTCGCTGGCCATCGGCGACATCGCCGCGGTGCGCGACGGCTTTGCCGAAGTCGACATCGCCTCGCGCTTCGACGGGCGCCCGGCGGTGCTGGTCCAGGTGTTCCGGGTCGGCGACCAGAACGCGCTCGACCTCGCCGCCGCGGTGCGCGACTACGTCGCCGGCGCGCAGGCGCGCCTGCCCGCGGGCGTCTCGCTGACGGTGTGGAACGACACCTCGCTGTTCCTCAGCGGACGCATCTCGCTGTTACTCACCAACGCCGCCCAGGGCTTCTTCCTGGTCTTCCTGGTGTTGGCGCTGTTCCTGCGCTTCAAGCTGGCGTGGTGGGTGTCGATCGGCATCCCGGTGTCGTTTCTCGGGGCGCTGTGCTTCCTGCCCCTGCTCGACGTCTCGATCAACATGATCTCGCTGTTCGCCTTCATCCTGGTGCTCGGCATCGTCGTCGATGACGCCATCGTCGTCGGCGAGAACATCCACCACCACCGCTCGCTCGGGCTGGGGAGCGCCGAGGCCGCGCGGCGCGGCGTGCGCGAGGTCGCCCTGCCGGTGGCGGTGGCGGTGATGACCGCGGTGATCTCGTTCCTGCCGATGATGAACGTGCCGGGCTTCATGGGCAAGATCTGGCGGGTGATCCCGGTGGTGTGCATCGCCACCCTGCTGTTCTCGCTGGTCGAGACCCAGCTCGCGCTGCCCTCGCACCTCGCTCACGAGGGCGGACTGCTCGAACGCGTCGGCGCCTGGCTGACCCGGCCCCTGCGGCCGCTGCTGCCGCTGTGGACCGGCCTCCAGGGCGCCTGCGCGCGCGGTCTCGACCGCTTCGTGGCGCGGATCTACGTGCCGCTGCTCGACCGCTGCCTGGCCTGGCGCTACGCGACCTTCGCGGTCTTCGTCGCGGCGATGATCCTGACCGTCGGGCTGATCGCCGGCGGCCGGCTGCGCTTCACCTACTTCCCCAGCGTCGAAGGCGACATCGTCGCCGCCGACGTGGTGCTGCCGCCGGGCGCGACCGCCGCCCAGACCGCTGACGCGGTCGGCAGGTTGGAGGCCGCGGCGATCCGCCTGCGCGCCGAGCTCGAGGAATCGGCCGGCGAGCCGATCGTCGACCATCTCCTCGCATCGGTCGGCACCCAGCCCTACCGCGGCATGGTCGGCGGTCCCGGCGCCGGCGCGACCTCGGGCAGCGGCGTCGGCGAGGTGATGCTGGCGCTGGTGCCCAGCGAGCGGCGGAGCATGCCGACCCACGAGGTCCAGCGACGCTGGCGCGAACTGGTCGGCGAGCTGCCCGGGGTCAGCGAACTCGCCTACAGCGCCGACATCGCCTCGGCTGGCAACGCCGTCGAGGTGCGCTTCGCCGGCGACGATCTCGTCGCGCTCGGCGACATCGCCGAGGACCTGCGCGCCGAATTGGAGACGTTCACCGGCGTCTACAACATCACCGACGACCACCGCCAGGGGAAGGACGAGCTGGTGCTGCGTTTGTCGCCGGCCGCCGAAACGCTGGGCATCGGTCAGCTCGATCTCGCCCGGCAGCTGCGCCAAGCCTTCTACGGCGAGGAGGCCCAGCGCGTGCAACGCGGGCGCGACGACATCAAGGTGATGGTCCGCTACCCCGAAGCCGAGCGCGCGACGGTCGGCGATCTCGACAGCTTCCGGGTGCGCGCCGACGACGGCCGCGAACTGCCGCTGCGCTCGGTCGCCGAGGTCGAAGCGGGCGCCGGCTACTCGCGCATCAGCCGTTCCGACCGCAAGCGCACGGTGACGGTGTCGGCGAGCCTCGACCCGGCGGTGGCCAATGGCAACGAGGTCAACGCCCGCCTTGCCGCTGACACCCTACCGACGGTGCTGCGCGACCATCCCGGCACCACCTGGTCGATGGAAGGCGAGGCGCGCGAACAGCGGGAATCGATGAGCGGACTGGCGAGCGGCTACCTGCTCTCGCTGCTGGTGATCTACGTGATGATCGCCGTCTCGTTCTCGTCGTACGTGCAGCCGCTGATCATCATGGGTGCGATCCCCTTCGGCATCGTCGGCGCAGCGCTCGGCCACCTGATCATGGGCCTCGATCTGAGCATCCTCTCCGTGTGCGGCATCGTCGCGCTGGCTGGCATCGAGGTGAACGACTCGATCGTGCTGGTCGAATTCATCAACCGCGCCCGCGCCGCCGGCATGCCGATCCAGCAGGCGCTGCGCGAAGCCGGACCGCGCCGCTTCCGCCCGATCTTCCTGACCTCGGCGACCACCTTCATCGGCCTGCTCCCGGTGATCGTCTCGGGCCAGCTCAGCGTGCAGGCCAAGTTCCTGGTGCCTATGGCGGTCTCGCTCGGGTTCGGCGGGGTGTTCTCGACCGCGATCACCCTGCTGCTGGTGCCGTGCGCGTACGCGGTGATCGAGGACCTAAAAGGCAACCGTCCGGAAGTCCGGAAGTCCGGAAGTCCGGAAGTCTCGTAGAGCGGGAGTCTCTTATTCGGATCTGTCCGGACTTCCGGACTTCCGGATCGTGGCATTTTACCCCGCCAGCACGCGCCGCCAGCGCGGCACCCAGGTCGCGGCGACCTCCGAGATCTGGTCCTCGACGAGATTACCGCGCGCGCACTCGAAGCCTTGGCGCAGTTGCTTGATCGCGGGTCGCGCGCGCTTGTGGCGCTCGGCGAGTTCATTGTCCTCGACGCCATCGAGGAAGGCGTCGGCGAGGCGCTTGAGCTCGTCGTCGGGCCACGGTCGGCCCGGCGCCTGCGAGACCTTCACCGGACGATCCTTGGAGCTGGGCTTGGGCAGGGCGCCATCGATCTCGTCCTGCTCGTCGTCGAGCGCCGAGCCCACCAGGCCGATCACCGCGACGTGGGCGAGGTTGATCAGGCGCTGTCCAGCGTCGGTGCGCAGGCGCAGCCAACCCTTGCCCGACCATTCGACCTCGCCGACGAAGACCTCGCCCTGGGCGAGCACGACGTTGGCACGCATGCCGGGATGCAGACCAGGAGGAAGATCGGCCATAGGCGGCGACCGTGCCGCGCCCGCGCCCGAGCTCAAGCGAAAGGCGTCCGTATGGGCCCTACACCCACTTTGCGTTCGCTGTTCTGACGCCGTAGCCCCTTTCCCTGTCGTCCACTTGACCTGCGGACCTCCGGGTCCTACAAGGGTTCGCGGAACGTTGGCCCCCGTGCCTGACGTCCCGGTTACCTCGCCGCTGCTCCGCATACGTACCAGCCGCGCCGGCCACCTCCCCTTCCCAGTTTCGCATCATCGAGTTCCCGCCGCTGGTGCGGCGCCCCGCCGGTCGTGACTTTCGAGTCGCCGCCGCGCATAAGGACTGAATGCCGGTTGAGACGTTGGCCATCATCGATGGCCATTATTACGCGTATAAGTTCTTCTTCGGGATGCCGCCGCTGGCGGGTCCCGGCGGACGTCCCACCGGCGTCATCTACGCCTTCGCGAACCTGATCAAAGAGCTGCGCTCGCGTCCCGAGATCACCCATTGGGCCTGCGTTTTCGACGCGGCGGGCAAGACCTTCCGCGACGACCTCTACGGCGAGTACAAGGCGCACCGCAGTCCGATGCCCGAGCCGCTGCGCGAGCAGCTGCCCGGCGTCGAGCGATTGCTCGCCGCCAGCGGCATCCCGGCGATCGCGGTCGCCGGCTTCGAGGCCGACGACGTGCTCGCCACCCTCGCCCGCCAAGCCGAGGCCGCGGGCATGGACGCCTGGATCCTGTCCAAGGACAAGGACATCGACCAGGTGCTCAGCGCGCGGGTCAAGACCTTCGACCCGACCGCCGACAAGCTGCGCGGGCCCGACGAGCTGCGCGCCGAGAAGGGCTTCGGCCCGGAGCTGGTCTGCGACTACCTGTGCATGATCGGCGATTCGTCGGACAACGTGCCGGGCATCGAGGGCGTCGGTCCGAAGACCGCGCTCAAGCTGCTCAACGAGTACGGCAGCCTGCAGGCGGTGCTCGACAGTCGCGAGAATCTCAAAGGCAAGCTGCGCGAACGTGTGACCGCCTTCCTGCCCTTCGTCGAACTCACCCGCCGGCTGATCCGCCTGCAGGACGTCGCCGACCTTCCGCCGCTCGAGCGCCTGCGCGTCGACCACGGCTGGGTCAACGACGCCGAGGTCTACGCATCCTTCGGCTTCAGCCCCGCGCGCTTCGCCACCGCCGCTGCGGCCAGCGCGGCAGCCACCTGCGTCGCCAGCCCGGAAGGCTGCGACTACCGCGTGCTCTCGCTCGCCGAACTGCCCGCGCAACTCGAGCGGCTGCGCTCGGCCTGCCGTTTCGCCATCGATACCGAGACCACCGGGCTCGATCCGATGAATGCCAAGCTGGTCGGCGTCAGCCTGGCCTGCGGTCCGGCCGGCGGCCGCGAAGGCTGCGTCGACACACGCGCCGCGGTCTACATCCCGATCCGCGGCACCGGCCACGACCTCGTGGCGTGGGAAGCCGCCCTGCCGCTGCTCAAACCGCTGCTCGAGGATCCCTCGGTGCGCAAGCTGGCGCAGAACGGCAAGTACGACCTGCGCGTGCTCGCCGCCCACGGCATCGACGTGCGCGGGCTCGACGGCGACACCATGCTGGCGAGCTGGCTGCTCGACCCCTCGCGCGAGAGCCACGGCATCGACCACCTGGCCAAATCGTTCTTCGGCGAGGACAAGATCGCCACCCACCACGTCGTCGACCACGCCGCCGGCCAGACCATGGCCGACGTGCCGGTCGAGCAGGTCGCCAAGTACGCCTGCGAGGACGCCCAGGTCGCCTGGCGCCTCGCCGAGGTGCTCGAAGCCAAGCTGCGCGAGCACGGCTTGGACGAGGTCTACCGCGAGCAGGAGCTGCCGATCGCGATGTGCCTGGCGCGCATGGAGAACCGCGGCATCGGCGTCGATCGCGACGTCCTGGCCGCGACCCAGCGCCACCTCGAGCAGTACCTCGAATCGGTCAAGGCCTCGATCCGCAGCGTCGCCGGCGCGACCTTCAACCCCGCCAGCCCCAAGCAGGTCGCCGAGCTGCTGTTCGACAAGCTCAAGCTGCCGGTGATCACCCGTACCAAGAGCGGACCGTCGACCGACGCGTCGGTGCTCGAGGCATTGCGCCATCAGCACGAGCTGCCCGACCTGCTGCTGCAGTACCGCATGCTCGCCAAGCTGATCGGCACCTACCTCGAGAAGCTGCCCGGCTACATCAACCCGACGACCGGCCGCATCCACACCAACTTCAAGCAGACCGGCACCGAGACCGGGCGGCTGTCGTCGGACGGTCCCAACCTCCAGAACATCCCCAAGAAGACCGACCTCGGCCGCGAGATCCGCGCCGGCTTCATCGCCGCGCCCGGCAAGCTGTTCCTGGCCGCCGACTACAGCCAGATCGAACTGCGCGTGCTCGCCCACCTCAGCGGCGACGCGACCCTGCGCCAGGCCTTCGCCGACAGCGCCGACATCCACCGCTTCGTCGCCGCGCAGGTCCACGGCATCGATCCCGCGTCGGTGACGCCGGCGCAGCGCAACGCCGCCAAGGCCGTCAACTTCGGCATCATCTACGGCCAGACCGCGTTCGGCCTGTCGCAGCAGCTCGGCATCGGCCGCGCCGAAGCCCAGACCTTCATCGACGGCTACTTCGCGCGCTTCTCGAGCGTCAAAGCCTACATCGCCGCGGTCATCGCCGAGGCCACCACGCGCGGCTACGCCCAGACCATGGCCGGACGCCGGCGCTACATCCCGCAGCTGACCAGCGGCAACCGCAACGAACGCCTGCAGGGCGAGCGCATCGCACTCAACAGCACCATCCAAGGCAGCGCCGCCGACCTGATCAAGCGTGCGATGCTGCGTTGCGAGCTCATGCTGCCGGCCGGCGCGGCGCTGGTCCTGCAGATCCACGACGAACTGCTGGTCGAGTGCGACGAAGCCGTCGCCGACGATGCCGCCACCGCGCTGCAGACCGCGATGACCGAGGCCTGGGCGCTCGAAGTCCCGCTCACCGCCGAGGTGCGGCGCGGGCGCAACTGGCTGGAGGTATCATGATTGCCCCAGTCCGGAGGTCCGGAGGTCCGGAAGTCCGGAAGTCGAGACGCTCATCCATTCCCGTACGATCCACTCGCCTACCGGACTTCCGGATTCCCGGACTCCCGAACCATTCCCAGAGACATCCATGAACGATTCACGACAC
>JACDEC010000189.1 GCA_013816645.1 Planctomycetota bacterium | reverse complement strand
GGATGGGCTCGAGGTCTTCTTCAACGACGGCTCAACCAGCAAGTCCTAAGGGATACCATGAAATACGGCATGAACCTGCTGCTCTGGACCGACGACGCGGCGCGCGACGAATTCGCGCCCACCCTGGAGCGGCTCAAGCGCCTGGGTTACGACGGCGTCGAGGTCCCGGTGTTCGATCTCGACCCCAAGCGTTACGCCAAGCTGGGGCGGCGGCTCGATGATCTCGGGCTCGAGCGCACCGCGGTCACCGTGCGCAGCGTCGAGGACAATCCGATCGCGGGCGACCGCACGGTCCGCGAGCTCGGCGTCGATCGCACCCGCGCCGCGCTCGACTGCTGCCAGGCCCTGGGCGCCCGCATGCTGGTTGGACCGCTCTACGCCGCGCTCGGGCACTTCACCGGCCGTGGTCCGACCGACCAGGAATGGGGCTGGGGCGTCGAGAGCGTGCGTGCCATGGCCGAGCACGCCGCGGCCCGGCGCGTTACCCTGGCGCTCGAGCCGCTCAACCGCTTCGAGATCTACCTGCTCAATAGCGCCGCCGATGGCGCGCGCTTCGTGCGCGAGGTCGGTCATGACCACTGCCGGCTGCTCTACGACACCTTCCACGCCAACATCGAGGAGAAGTCGGTGAGTGCGGCGATCAGCGAATGCGCCGGCACCCTCGCCCACGTGCACATCAGCGAGAACGACCGCAGCACGCCGGGCCGCGGCCAGGTCGCCTGGGCCGAGACCTTCGACGCCCTGCGCGCAGTCGGCTACGACGGCTGGCTGACCATCGAGGCCTTCGGACTCGCCCTGCCCGCGTTGGCGGCGGCGACGCGGATCTGGCGGCGGATGTTCGAGAGCGAGGAGCGCGTCGCCGCCGACGGGCTGGCGTTCATGCGCCGCGAGTGGAACCGCCGGCGCGTCCCGCAACTGGCAGTCGCTGGCGTCTGAGATGCCGAGTCCGCAGCCGTCCCTCAGCACCTCCATCGAGGTCCCGATGATCGAGCAGCAGCACCGCAACGACTTCGCCAGCGACGGCTACGCCATCGTCCGTTCGCTGTTCTCGCCGAACGAAGCCGGCATCCTGCTCGACCACGCCGCGCGCTCGTCGCGCATCCGCGAGCGGGTGATGTCGATGCCCGACGGCGATGGCCGCCAGAGCAAGCTGACGCTGTGGACCGAGCGGGTCGACGACGTGTTCGGCGCGGTCTCGCGCTCGCCGCGAGTGGTCGACGGCGCGCGCCGGCTGCTCGGCGAGGACGTCTACCACTGGCACAGCAAAGTCATGCTCAAGGAACCGCGCACCGGCGGCGCCTGGGAATGGCACCAGGACTACGGCTACTGGTACAACGACGGCTGCCTCTACCCGCGGCTGATCTCGTGTCTGATCGCGCTGGATCGCGCCGATCGCGCCAATGGCTGCCTCAAGGTCCTCGCGGGATCGCACCACCTCGGCCGCATCGACCACGGCGGCGTGGGCTCGCAGGCCGGGGCCAACCGTGAACGGGTGGCCGAGGCCGAGCGGCAGCTCAGCGTGCGCTACGCCGAACTCGATCCCGGCGACGCGATCTTCTTCCACTGCAACCTGCTGCACGCGTCCGAGCCCAATCCCTCCGACCGTCCGCGCACCAGCGTGATCTGCTGCTACAACGCCTGGTCGAACCGCCCGGCCGCCGGCCAGGGCCACGGCAAACCGGAGCCGATCGAACTGGACACCGTGGGGATCGAGCGCTTCGCGACGGTGTGACATCATCAAGCGCCCAGAGCTCAATGCTTACGCTCACCAGCGGCAACCGATCCATTCACGGTTCATCGAGATATTGAATGAACCGCGTCAGCATCTTGCCAACGCTCACCACCTCGACCTGCACCCGCGCATACTCATCCTGCCCAATGCACCCCGCGTCGAGTGCCAACGCCAGCTGCGCCCGCACCTCATCGGCCGAGGCCCGCGCGATGTCCAGGAATCGCCGACGATCACGATCGTGTCGCCGCCCAGCACCTTCGGCGATATTGCTCGCCACTGATATCGCGGCCCGCCGCATCTGCGATCCCAACCCCGCCTGATCGCGCATCCCCGCCGCGATCGCGCCGACCTCCCGGACCACGATCCGCGCCTGTTGCCAGACTCGCAGGTTCTCGAACTGACTCATGGGTGAGTCTCCTTTCACCCCCGACGCCGCGGTCGCGCGCAGGCGTCAAGGGCGCCGCAGGCGCGGCCGTCCGGCCGCTAGCGGCGCTCCGCCGCGCAGCCCTTGACTCCGAGCACGTCCGCGACGATCGGGATGAAAGGAGACGACGAGGAAGCTCCAAGTTACGAGCGTGCTGCCAGAGCCCAGAGCCCAGAGCCCAGAGCCCAGAGCCCAGAGCCCAGAGCCCAGCACATTATTCACCCGCAGACCTGACGACGAATCGCTGAAGGCGTGGCCGCAGTCGGAATGCTACGAGAAGCCGCTCCCTTGGCCCGAAGGTCAAATGATCTGCTAATGGCGCTGGGCGCTGGGCGCTGGGATTACCCGCGCTTGGCCTCGTACGCCCGCCCGCCGCGCCGCTCCATATAATTGACGAACGCGCGGTTGGCGACCGCGGTTCCGCCCGGAGTCGGGTAGTCGCCGGTGAAGTACCAATCCCCGGTGTGCCCGGGGATCGCCCAGCGCAGGCCTTCGACGGTCTGGTAGACCACGTCGACCTCGCCATTCCAGGTGGTGCCGCGCGGGCGCACCAGTTCGGCGACCTTGGCCGATATCTCGACGTCGCTGAACGGCGCGTAGATGCGTTTGACGTGGTTGGGCTGGGCGACGTGCGTCTCGCCGCCGGCCGGCGCGCGGCGCAGGATCTGGCCGGTCAGCGGTTCGACCGCCGCCGGCTTGCGCGCATCCGAGCGCGCGAGGTCCTGCTGGCAGAGCTCGTAGACCTCGGTGAGCAGCTTCTCCTGGCCGCGCTCCTTGAGCAGCGAGATCGCGGCCTCGAAGGCGATGAACTTGCCGAGCTCGGACATGTCGATGCCGTAGCAGTCGGGATAGCGGATCTGCGGCGCCGAGGACAGCACGACGATGCGCTTGGGCTGGAGCAGCGAGAGCATGCGCAGGATCGACTGGCGCAGGGTGGTGCCGCGCACGATCGAATCGTCGATCACCGCCAGGTTGTCGACGCCGGGGCGCAGGATGCCGCGGGTGATGTCGTAGGCGTGGGCGACGAGGTCGCCGCGGTCGCGGTCGTCGGTGATGAAGGTGCGCAGCTTGGCGTCCTTGAGCGCCGCCTTCTCCTGCCACGGGCGCACCGCGAGGATCTTCGAGATGGTCTCATGGTTGAGCGTGCCGGCGTCCTGGTGCTTGAGGATCGCCTGCTCCTTCCACTCGGCGAGGTGCTGCTCGAGCCCTTCGAGCAGGCCGTAGTACGCGGTTTCCGCGGTGTTGGGCACGTAGCTGATGACGGTGTGCTCGAGGTCGTTGTCGATCGCCTTGAGCAGCGCCGGCACCAGTTCGCGGCCCAGCGCCTTGCGCTCGCGGTAGATGTCGGCGTCGTTGCCGCGGCTGAAGTAGATGCGCTCGAACGAGCACGAACGCTTCTCGGCCTGGGGCAGGACCTCGACCTCCTTGGCGACCGCGCGGTGGTCGATGATCAGCGCGCAGCCCGGGGTGATCTCCTTGACCTGGTCGAGGCCGACGTCGAAGCAGGTGACCAGCGCGACGCGCTCCGAGGCCACCGCCACCACCTCGTCGTCCTCGTACCAGAAGCCGGGGCGGATGCCGTTGGGATCGCGGAAGGCGAAGCTCGCGCCGTGCCCGACCAGGCCGCAGATCAGCCAGCCGCCGTCCCAGGCGCGCGCGGCGCGGCGCAGGACCTGACCGAGGTCGAGTTCGTCGGCGATGCGCGCGGCGAGGTCGGCTCCGCCCTCGACCTGGTGGCGCAGCCGGCGCTGCAGCGACTCGTTGGCCTCGTCGAGGAAGTGGCCGATCTTCTCCATCACCGTCGAGGTGTCGGCCGAGCCCAGCGGCTGCTGGCCGAGACCGACCAGCATATCGAAGAGCTCGTGGGTGTTGGTCAGGTTGAAGTTGCCGGCGACGCTGAGGTAGCGACTCGGCCAGTTGCTCGCGCGCTCGTAGGGATGGCAGACGTCGATCGAGTTGCCGCCGTGGGTGCCGTAGCGCAGGTGGCCGATGTGGACCTCGCCGAGCCAGTCGTAGTGCTGCTTGAGCACCTGCGGATCCTGGGGCACGCCGCCGAGTTCGCGGTGCAGGCGGTCGAGATCCTCGTGGATGTGCTTCCAGGCGCGGTCGAGGCACGAGCTGCCGGATTCGCGGTGGCGATGGTAGTAGCGCGCGCCCGAGCGCATGCCGGTCTTGAGCACGCCGATGCCGGCGCCGTCCTGGCCGCGGTTGCGCTGCTTCTCCATCAGCAGGTACAGCTTGCGCAGGCCCCACATCGGCGTGCCGTAGCGCTCGGCGTAATGGGCGAGGGGCTTCTTCAGCCGCACCAGGGCCAGGCCGCACTCGTGCTTGATGGAGTCGCTCATCGGAGCGCTCCCCGGGGGGCGTTCGTCGTCATCGGCACCTCGCCCGCGTCAGCGGACATTCGGCTCATCGCGAGCCTGGGTGAATGGGATCGTCGGAGGCACGGGAACTATGACAGACCAGACCTCCGCGCACCAGGGGGAGTCAGCCTGACGTTGGAGCCCTGTGGTCGCGATCAGGCCTTGGGGGTCGGAGATCAGGGGTCGGGGGTCGGATTTCGAAGCGGCTGCGCCGCGAAGACAGAGGCAGGTATCAGGAAAACGAGATGGAGCGGCGCCAGCCGCGGCTTCACCCGGCCCCCGACCCCCGGCCCCCGACCCCCGTCTTTGTGATCCGTTCCAACCCATCCATATAGGGCCGTAGCACCTCCGGGATGACCACCGAGCCATCGGCCTCCTGGTTGGCCTCGATCAGCGCGATCAGGCAGCGCGGCAGGGCCAGGCCCGAGCCGTTGATCGTCGCGAGGTGCGCGGGTTTGCCACCCTTCTCGCGGCGGAACTTGAGGTTGGCGCGGCGCGACTGGAACTCGCCGAAGTCCGAGCAGCTCGAGACCTCCAACCACGACGAGGTCCCCGCGCTCCACACCTCGAGGTCGAAGGTGTGGCACGAACTGAAGCCGGTGTCGCCGGTGCACAGCTCGAGCACCCGGTAGTGCAGCCCGAGTTCCTGGAGCAGCGACTCGGCGTGCCCGCGCATGGTCAGCAGGTCGGATTCGGCGCGCTCGGGCGGGGTCAGCCAGACCATCTCGACCTTGTCGAACTGGTGCACGCGGGTCATGCCGCGGGTGCCGATGCCGGCGGCGCCGGCTTCGCGGCGGAAGCACGGGGTGTGGGCGCAGAACTGCTTGGGCAGCTCCGCGAGGTCGAGGATCTCGTCGCGGTGCCAGTTGGTGACCGGCACCTCGGCGGTCGGGATCAGCATGAGGTCGTCGTCGGGGCAGCGGTAGAGCTGGTCGGCGAACTTGGGCAGCTGCCCCACGCCGTACATCATCTGCGGCTGGACCAGGTAGGGCACCGCCAGCTCGGTGTAGCCGTTGCGGCGGGTGTGGCGGTCGAGGAAGAACGCGACCAGGGCGCGGCTCAGGCGAGCGCCCATGCCCTTGAGCGCGACGAAGCCCGAGCCCGAGATCTTCGCGCCGCGATCGAAGTCGATGATGTCCAGCGCGGGACCGAGGTCCCAGTGAGCCTTGGGCGCGAAGGCGAAGCCGGGCGCCGTCCCCCAGGTCGAGACCACGCGATTGTCGGCGGCGTCCTTGCCCTTCGGCACGACCGCCAGGCACGGGTTGGGCAGCACGGCGAGGCGTTCGACCAGCTGCTGTTCGACGCCGGCGCGTTTGGCGTCGAGCTCGCGCACCCGGTCGCCGAGCGTGCGCGCGGTCTCCTTGGCGGCGGCGACGTCCTTGCCTTCGCGCGCGGCCTGGCCGATCGCCTTGGACGCGCCGTTGAGTTCGGCCTGGGTGGTTTCGCCTTGGAGCTTGAGCTCGCGGACCTGCACGTCGATGGCGAGCAGCGCGTCGACGTCGACGTTCACGCCGCGATCGCTCCATGCGGCGCGGAAGAACGCGGGATCCTTGCGGAAATGGGCGAGATCGATCATGCCGGCTCCGACGGGATGCGCAGCCTACGCCAGGCCGGGATGGGGCAAGCACGGCGGAGGGCGCAGGCGGTTCAGGCGAGACCGAGGCGGGCGAGCACGAC
>JACDEC010000188.1 GCA_013816645.1 Planctomycetota bacterium | reverse complement strand
CGCTTCCGGCTTCGCGGTCGACGCTCGCCCGCGCCTTGGCGATGCTGACGAACGAGATGCCGACCCGCATCTCGACGGTGCTGCCGCGCGCGTATCCCGCGACCGCCTTGAGCAGCGGCCCGGACGCGGCCGCATGGCCCTGGCGCAGGCCGTGCGCGTCGGCGATCAGGCGGTGATCGGGCGCACGATCGAAGCGGATGAAGACATGCACGGAGTATTGGCGATCGTGTCCCCACCCCCCGGAATAGTCGCCGCGCCCGGACAATTCCGTCGGCGACAGCCAGGCGATGGTTCCTCCGGTCGAGCGCGCCTCCCAGCCGTTGGGATCGGCCTGCGGGCCAGCGTACGGCGGGGTGATCACCGCGCCGAGATCGACGAGCAGGTTGGCCTGACCGTCATCGGGGAAGGTGTAGCGGTGCACGCCGACCCGTGCGGTCGCGGTCAGTTCGGCGACGATCCCCGCGGGGCGCAGGGTCACGCGGTAATAGCTGCACGCGGCGTGCTCGTCCTGCCGCTCGCTGGCATCGAGCGTGAAACGCGGCGGACCGCTGAACGGGGTCACGCCGATGTTGCCGTAGCGGCCCAGCCCCCCGGTGCCGCTGAGGTGGGTGTGGCTGAAGCGCACGATCGGACGGTGGCTCTGGTAACCATTGGTCGATTGCGGGGCCAAGGTGTCCGGCGACAAGCGCACCAGCCCGTTCGGCAGGTAGGGACCGGGCAGGCAGTTGCCGCCGCCGTCCACACCGATGAAGGGATCGACGTGGCTGATCATGCCGAACTGTCCACCGGAGCGGGAAGCAGGACAAGCTCCGGACGAACGCGTGTTCGTCCGGAGCTATAGCATTGCCAGGGTCGCCTTGGTCGCGAGCGCCCGGTGTCAAGGCAGTTGATCGATCTCGATGAATGAGAGTTTGCTGTTCACCGAGCCCGCGCCGTTGTTCAGGGTCAACCGCCCATCGCCGACCTGGACCTGCACGGTGGCCTCGCGCCACGGCGAGGCGCTCGACACCGTGCCCGAGAGGGCCAGCGTGCCTTCGACGTTGAGCCGGAAGTTGGCGTCGTAGAAAGACGGGTCGCCGCCGACCACCCGTACCTGGTAGCGGCCGTTGGGCACCGCGATCTCCCACACCCCGTTGGCGCCATTGGCCTGGGTGAGGATCAGGGTGTCGTAGCGCTGGTCGGGGCTGCGCGTGCTGTTGCGGTCGCGGGTCAGCGCGCTGAGGCTACCGCTCCAGCCGTAGCTGAGCCCGTTGCCGCGCGCGCCGAAGACCAGGCCGCTGTCGACCGCGTAGCCGGTCGGCGCCGGCGACGCCGCGGGCTGGAAGTTGATGTCGGCGGTGAAGCCGCTCGGCGGCGGGGTTCCGGACAGCCGATAGATATCGAGGAAGCAGATCTTCCCATTGTACCCTCCCGAGGTGAGGGTCAGTCGCCCATCGCTGACCACGACATCGACCATCCCCGTGAGCCAGCGCGCGTAGATGTTGGTACGCCCACTGACCGCCTGGACGCCTTCGACCGCGAGGGCATAGGTGGTGTAGTCCGGGTATGTGGGGTCGCCGCAGGCGACGAACACCGCGTACTCGCCATTGGGAACCGCGATCTCCCAGATCATCGTCGGTTGATTCGCCGGATTCAGCCCAGCTAGCGTGTCGTAGCGCTGATCAGGCGAGCGCGCGTCGTTGCGGTCGACCACGTACGCGTTCGCCTGCCGCCAACCGTAGCTGAACCCATTGCCGCGCGCCGCGAAGACTTGTCCCGCATCGGCCAGGTAACCAGCCGGGACCGTGGCCGCAGCGGGCTGGAAGTTGATACGGGCATGCATTGCTGCTGAAGGTTCGGTCGGCAGGTCGGCGATCGCCGCGCTGTCCCTGGTACTGGCCAGCAGCACGATCCGGCTACCGTCAGCGCTCATCCACGGCGCGAATTCGCTGAATGCATTGGCGTGAACCTCGACATCGGCATTGCGTAGCCGATCCCAGCGGCGAGCCCGGAAATGCCCGTGTTCCGGGGCATCGTAGAGGTGCGAATAGGCGACGTAGCGCCCCGAGCGGCTGACCACGGGATTGCGATCGTACGGCGTGTAGCGCACGCTGGACCAGATATCGCCGACGCGCCACACCTCCCCGGTCGTCCGATCCTTCAGCCAAGTGGCGAAGGCGAAAGGGGTCGAGGCGCCCGTACGCAGATCGGACTCGGATACGAAGGAGATGAATCGTCCGTCGCCGCTGAGGGTCGGCCCGTGGTTGCGTCCGTCGGTCTCGACGCCGCTCGGGGTGGCGCTCGCGCGCTGAATCGCGCCCGACGCCCTGGTCCAAGTATAGATCTGCTCGCGGCCATTGCCGCCACTGGCCAGCAAGTTTTGCGCTGCGCTGACGAAGGCGACGACTCCGCCATCGGCACTGATCGCCGACTGATGCGCGCTGACATAATTGGTGGTCCCATCTTCCTGGGTGAAGCTCAAAGGACCCCCGTCCACCGATCTGCTGACCAGGGTGGTGGAAGCCAGGGCGCGATCGCGCAGGTAAATGTTGGCGACGCTCGGGCGTTCGGATTCGAGATGCGGCTGAACGCGACGAAGCGGCCGTCATCGCTCATCGCCGCATCGCTGGCATCGGTGTAGGCGGGGAATTGCCCGCCATCCGGCTGCAGGCTGGCTTGATCGATCGAGCCGGTGGTGCGGTCGCGAACGAAGATATCCGGACTGCCGTTGGTATCGCCTGGGACGAGCCCCGTGTCGCTGGTGAAGAGCGCGTAGCGGCCATCCGCGCTCAGGCCGAGCACCCGCCCACCATTCGATTGGGCGCCAGTCGCCATCACGGTGACGCGTTGGATCTGGCCGGTGGTCACGTCGCGAACGAAACCATCCATCGCGCTGTTGGTGTCGCCCGGCACCAACGTGCCATCGTACGAATTGAATCCGACCATGCGTCCGTCAGCGCTTATCACCGGATAGGCTGCTGGGACGGCGGTCCCGTCCGGGCGCGTACTCATCAAGCGGATGCGCTCGGCCGCGACGAGGGCGTTGGCGAGTCCGAGGACCAGCAGCAGCACGAGGCGGGAGGGCATGGTCGATCCTTTGGTGACAGCGGAATCTGTGGCACACTGATGACTGGAGGCGGGGGCTGGAAGCGAACGAGCGACGCCGCGCGCCCATGCATCGGATCAATCGAACTCGCTGAAACGCGTGCGTTCCGAGGTGGTTTCGGGCACTGGAAACGAAAATATTGCGAAGAACGAATGGGACTGCGCCGAACAGTACGCGACGAAATTCTACCTATGTGCGCGATGGTAATGCCCGCACGCCGTCCGGAACTATTTTCATCGATGCTATCAACGCTTCTCCGCACGAATTCCCGACGTCACCACCCAAAACGTGCTCCGCCTTTCACGGAACCGTGGAGGGCGACCTCCGAGTCGCATGGCCGGCCAACTCCGTATACAATGCGGGTTCTTGCTTCACGACTTCCACGGCACGCTGCGCGGCGCCGCCGCCGGCCTCGCTGCCGCCCTGCCGATGACCGTCGTCATGGCGCGCTGCACCGGCTGCTGCCGCCGGTCGAGGCCAGCCCCTGCCCCCACGTCGCATCACCGAACGCCTCGCCGGCATCGCCGTCGAGGCCGGCGCCATCGATCCTCCGGACGAGCGCATGCTGCGCGCGGCGACTCTGGCCAACCACCTCGCCTTTGGCGCCGCGGTCGGCGATCTTCGACCTGGTCGTGCGCCGGCCGACGCTGGTGCGCGGCGTCGGCCATGACCTGGGCGTCTGGTTCGCCAGCTACCAGGGTGCTGCCCGCCGTGAGACTGCACCGTCCCGCCACGCGCGAGCGCGCCGGCCGGAATATGCTGATGGTCATCGCGCACGTGGTCTGGGGCGGCTCGTTCGCTGCACGCACCACTCGTCGCTAAAACGTGCGGCCCGTCAGGTCGGAAAACGCGACCGCGCCGTTATCGGCTGCGCGGCCAAGGCGCGCGACCCGCCGAGCTGCTCGTGCAGCGCAAGGTGAGCGCAACGCCGGCCCCGCGGCCGAGAACGGATGCGTTCAACCCGCGGCAGCTCGGCTGACGCGCTTGCGATCGGTCTCGCTGAGCACCGCCTTGCGCAGGCGGATCGACTTCGGCGTGACCTCGACCAGCTCGTCGTTGCGGATGTACTCGAGGGCCTCCTCGAGCGACATCTTGCGCGGCGGGGTGATGCGGATCGCCTCGTCGGCGCCGGAGGAGCGCACGTTGGTGAGCTTCTTCTCCTTGGTCAGGTTGACCGCCATGTCCTGGTCCTTGGAGTTCTCGCCCACGACCTGGCCCTCGTAGAGCGGCTGGCCGACGTCGACGAAGAACGTCCCGCGGTCCTGGAGCATGAACAGCGCGTAGGCCACGACCTCGCCGTTGGCCATGGCGATGATCGCGCCGTTCTCGCGCTTCTCGATCTCTCCGCGGTACGGGCCGTAGCCCTGGAACACGGTGTTGAGCGTGGCCTCGCCTTGGGTGGCGGTGAGCAGCAGGTTGCGCAGGCCCATCAGGCCGCGCGACGGAATGGTGAACTCGAGGTGCTGGAGCGAGCCCTTGACCGCCATCAGCTGCAGCTCGCCGCGGCGCGAGAGCATCAGCTGCATGACTTTGGAGGCGTTCTTCTCGGGCACGTCGACCACGGCGAGTTCGATCGGCTCGAGGCGGTGGCCCTTCTCGTCGGTCTTGTAGATCACGCGCGGCGGGCCGACCTGGAGCTCGGCGCCCTCGCGGCGCATGTCCTCGATCAGCACGCCGAGGTGCAGCACGCCGCGGCCCGAGACCTCGAAGACGTCGGGCGCGTCGGTGTCGGCCACGCGCAGGGCGACGTTGCGCTCGGCCTCGCGCGTGAGGCGCGTCTTGAGATCGCGGCTCTGCAGCGGCTTGCCTTCCTGGCCGGTGAGCGGCCCGGTGTTGACGCCAAAGGTCATGCGGATGGTCGGCTCGTCGATCGGGATCGGCGGCAGCGCGTTGGGGTGGTCGACGTCGCAGATGGTGTCCGAGATGTCGACCTCGATGCCGGTGACGACCACGATGTCGCCGGCGGCGGCGTGCTTGATCTCTTCGCGGCCGAGGCCGGCGAAGCGGTGGAGCTGCAGCACGCGCGCCTTGTGCGGCACGCCCTCGGGTCCCTTCACGACGCTCACCTGCTGGCCGGCCGAGATCGAGCCGGCGAAGATGCGGCCGATGCCCATGCGGCCGACGAAGTCGTTGTGGTCGATGTTGCCGACCTGCAGCTGCAGCGGCGCGTTGGCCAGCACCGGCGGGCCGGGAATGTGCTGGACGATCGCGTCGAACAGCGGCCGCAGGCTGGGACCGCCCTCGCGCGCGGCGTTGCCGGCGGTGATGCCGAGCGCGGCGGTCGCGACGGCGAGGTCGGTGTCCATGAAGCCCTGGCGGCCCGAGCCGAAGAGCACCGGGAAGTCGAGCTGCCAGTCCTCGGCGTCCATCTCGACCATCAGGTCGAAGATCTGGTCGGCGATGTCCTTGGGGGTCGCGCCCGGCTTGTCGATCTTGTTGACGATCAGCACCGGCTTGAGCTTGTTCTGCAGCGCCTTGCGCAGCACGAAGCGGGTCTGCGGCATCGCGCCCTCGAAGGCGTCGACCAGCAGCAGCACGCCGTCGGCCATCTTGAGCACGCGCTCGACCTCGCCGCCAAAGTCGGCGTGGCCGGGGGTGTCGATGATGTTGATGCGAATGTCGCCGTACTGCACCGCGCAGTTCTTGGCGAGGATGGTGATGCCGCGCTCCTTCTCCTGGTCCTTGGAGTCCATCACGCAGTCGGCCACCGCCTGCTTGGCGTGGAACACCCCGGCCTGCTTGAGCATGCCGTCGACCAGCGTGGTCTTGCCGTGGTCGACGTGGGCGATGATCGCGACGTTTCTGATATCCTGGCGACGCTCGATGCTCATGGGATCCGTTCGGGGGCTAATTCGGGGGAGACAATGGTTATCGCCGGAAGTCCGAAGGGAAAGCACTGCTAGGCCCAAGGCAGGACGCAACACACCGCAGATTGCTGCTCGCAGGCCCCGCGGACCCGATTCGACCCCGCGCGCAGCGCGCAAAGACGGTGCCCAGGCAGCTTGACCCCCGTATCCCGGGGGCGAACGTCCGCCTGTTGCACGCCACCCGACCGCGTGCGCACCCGCCGGAGCCTCCCATGACCCGTCCGCCGCTCGTCCGCCTGCTCTTCGCCCTCGCGCTCGCCATTCCCGGCT
>JACDEC010000187.1 GCA_013816645.1 Planctomycetota bacterium | reverse complement strand
GCAAGGGTTCGATCACCCCGACGGTGCAGGCCAGTTTCCCGCCGCTGATGTTGATCGCCGCGCGGATCGCGACCGCGTCGACCGCGTCGGTCCCGATGGTGATGGTGTGCCCGTCGATGAGCACCGGCCAGTCGTTGGTCCGGTCGACCCAGGTCGACGTGGTGGTGGTGAACACCCGCGGGCCCTGCAACGGACGGGTCTTGTCGGGCGACGCCACCGCGCTGGTGTAGTCGTAGCCGGCGTAGAGCGGCAGATCGCGGGTCAGTTCGATGCCCGCGCTGCAGATGCCCACCGTGGTGTCGGTGGTCTGGGTGCCATCCTCGCCATTGGTGCCATAAGACGCCGACGTCGCCAGCACCCGCTTGTTGTTCACCCACAGGCTGGGTGGGGTGGCCTTCAGCTTGAAGCGCCGCCAGACGTGGCACAGCGCCTCGGATTCGCGCACCGCGGCACTGGCCGCGTCCCAGCTGGTTTCCTCGCCTGCGGTCCAGTCCTTGTCCAGATCCCCGCCGCCAGCCAGGATCCACTGGAAGCTGCGCGCCATCCACGGCCGGCTGATCGACTCCACCCCGATCTCGTCGAGCACCGCGCTGTGGTCTTCGTGCAGCCGGGTGATGCTGGCGAAGGTGCTGCCGGCGATGGTCAGACTGATGGTGTCGGTGTTGGCGGGCAGGGTGTAGCCGCCGACCGTGATCGCCGATGGCACCGTGGTGGTGACGTAGAGGTACGGCACGTGGCTGACCACCCGGCACCGGAACGACACGCCGCGCCGCGGCGCCAGGATGCGTCCCAGGCGCGAAAGATAGCTGAGCCCCGCCAGATCCCACGGTTCGCTGAATACCAGGGTGACGGCGTCGTTCTGCCCAGAGGTCGCCCAGGGCGGCGCGCCGCCCAGCGATCGCCGGCTGGCCAGCAGGTGCAGCACCGCATCCCGCGCCGTCCACCGCGTGCCCGGGGTGGTGCGATCGTGCACGTAGACGTCGAAGCCGCCGCCGATGTCGTAGACGATCGCGCTGCGCTCGCCGTCCGGGCGCAGGTTGAAGCCCAGGGCCTGGCCCGGGTCCCACAGCGCCGCGGCGCCGGCGGTGGTGACGCCGAGCTCGAAGCCGCGCTTGGGCTGGATGTCCAGGTCGGCGAGCAGCCCGGCGCACTGCCACGACGTCGCGCCGTTGACGGTGGTGGCCTGCGCGCTGTTGTCGGGCGACAGGTTCTGGTCCAGGACGATGCCCCACCAGAACGCGGTCCACTGCCGCGACCCCGCCACGTCGGGCGTGGTCACCGCGATCGACCCGCCGTTATCCTGGCACAGCAGGCGCACGTAGCGCGCGGGCAGGTTGGGCGTGTAGTCGGCGTTCGCCACGCTGGTGGCGTAGGGCAGCTTGCGCTTGCCCCACACTTCGGTCAGGCGCGCGTAGCCGATCTCGAGCGACCAGCCTTCGGCGCATTCGGGGGCGCTGATGTCGTAGCGGCTGGTCCACCCGGCGTCGGTGGTCGGCCAGCTGCTGGCGGTCTGCACCAGGATACGCCGGTAACTGACGACGCTGTTGGGCATGTCAGAACGTCGGAACTTCAGGCGGTGGGATGAACGACCACACGGCTTCCGCCGCGTAATACGTGGTCGGCGACTGCTCGGGGATGATGCGCTTGTCGATGCGTTCGCAGATGCAGCCGGTCCAGGTGCGGCCGAACTCGTCGACCACTGTCACCAGGCCGGCGTCCTTCAGAGTCTCGTAATCGATCAGCGCCTGGGCGGCCAGGGCCTGGGTGGCGAAGCGCGCCAGGGTGCGGATCAGCCCGCGCTGCGGGCGCTTGGACCCGTACATCGCGCCGGCGCCGTTGACGCCGTCCTGGAAATACACCGTGACGGTCAGCCCGCTGTACTCCAGCGGCTGCAGCGATTCCCAGTCGGCGAAGTTGGTCGGGAAGACCAGCGACCCGATGGCGGGGGTTGGCAGTGGCATGGGCTAGAACCCCCCGTCGACCGGTGTCGGCTGGTTGGTGACCACCACCCGCAGCGGCGGCGGCGGTGGGCCATAGATCTGGTTTTTGGCCGATGCGTCGGCGTTGTCCTCGGCCGAGGTGCCCGGGGACAGGACGTCGCCCAGCCAACGCCCAGTGACCTTGAACGCCTGGCCCAGGCCGATCCCAGCCTTGCCCAACCCGCCGGCTTCGCGGTAGCGCTGGTTCAGCGCCGCGGCGCTGACCTCGGCGTTGGTCTTGGCGATGTCTTCGGACAGCGCGGTGGTGCGCGCCGCCGCGGTGCCGCCGGCGGCGATGCGCCGGGTTTCGTTGAAGCGCCTGGCTCGCAGGTCGCGCAGGAAGGTCGGGTCGGCGGTGTCGACCTTACCGACCTGCTGGTCGATGCCGCTGTCGCCGCCGTAGTTCGCTGCGTCGAATGGCCGGGCCTGCATCCCGGCGATGATCCGCTCGCCCGCATCCGGGACCACGCCACCGACGTCGGCGAAGCGGCGGATGGCCCCGCTGGCGTTGTTGTTGTCCAGCGGCACGCCGGACGCGACCAACTGGCGGATGAAATCATTGATCTGGTCCTGCGAGGCGGTGCCCTGGGACTTGGTCGCGGTGTCGAGGATCGACTGGCTGTCCACGCCGTTGACGCCCGACAGCGCGATCGCCGCGGCGCCCTGCTTGGCGCCGGGCCCTTCGGCCAGTTGGGTGGTCTTGACGCGCGCCTCGTCGATCTCCTTGGCGGCGGCGCGCGCCGCGGCGGCAATGCCGGTCAGGATCGCGGTCACCGCGCCGCCGCCGGCGATCGCGATGCCCGAGAACGCCTGGAAGTTGTCCTTCAGCTTGAGCAACCCGCGGCTGCTCTCCTGCTGGAAATCCCGGCCGGTCTTGATGGTCCGGCGCAGCTTGGCGTCGTATTCGGTCACCGCGTTCCCGGCGCCGCCGAAGCCGCGCGACGCTTCGCCCTGGAAGTCGCGGCCGCTGCGACTGACCTTGGCGACCGACCGTTCGACCTTCAGGACCTTTTCGTCGAGGCGGTCCAGCGCGGGCAGGATCTGCCCCAACTTGGCGATCACCTGCAGTTGCAGGTCGTTGTCAGCACCCATGGTTCAGGCCCTCCCCTTCGCCCGGCGTGGCCGGGTCAGGAACTCCTGCAGGTAGCGGCGCATCAGATCGATGGCGCGGCCGGTGATCCAGCGCGCCGACGTGGCGTCCTGGCCGCGCCCGCCGCGGTTCAGGTTCAGGAACTCGGCGCGGTATTCGGGCCGGCGGTTCAGGATGCGCGCGCCGGTGACGGTCAACTGCGCGACCACGTCACCACTGCCGCCGTTCTTGTTGCTGACCCGGTGGCCGGCCACCGGCAGGCGCACCAGGTCGCGCATGTGCCCGACCTTGCGCCGCGGCGAGGTGAACGGCAGCGCTCGTCCGAACAGGCTGGTCTGCCGTTTGCGGTACTTCACCGATCGCGGCTTCAATTGCAGCGGTCCGAACGCCTTATCGCTGAAGCGGAAATCCAGGGATTCGCGCCCGGTGCGGGTGGCGAACTCCTGGGTTGCCTGCTTCACCGCTTGCCGGGCGATGGTGCGGATGTCGCGATCGCGGCCCGCGTCAGCGAGCAGCGCCCAGAATCCGGACTTCAGTATCTCGATGCCGATCATGCCGACGCATCCGTGCGCGCGCTGGGCGTGACCAGGTCGGCCGCGGCCGAGGTGACCGCGTCGGCCCAGTCCCAGGTGGCGATCTCGAGCGCGAACAGTTCTTGCCAATCCAGGTGGTACCAGAGCCCCACGATCCGGCAGGCCAATTGCAGCACCGCCAGGTTGTTGGCGCCGAGCTCGGGGTGGAAGCGTTCGCCGGCGAAGAACCGCTGCAGGTCGTCCTGCAGCTTTTCGTGGCGCACCACGCTGCACAGCCGCGGGGCGCCGCTGATCGGATCCAGGGCGCCGAACTCGGTCACCAGCCCGGGCTGGGTGGTCAGGTCGGACTGCAGCAGCCGCGGGACCCGCCAGCGCCGGCCGCGGTTCTCGAC
Organism: Planctomycetota bacterium; assembly: GCA_013816645.1. Lineage (GTDB taxonomy): Bacteria > Planctomycetota > UBA11346 > UBA11346 > UBA11346 > JACDEC01. Next base: position 2,240 of record JACDEC010000187.1, on the reverse strand, counting down.
CACGGCATAGGGGTCGCCGCGCAGACGCTGACACTGATCCAGTTCCGCCTGGGTGAAGGCGTCGCGCGCCAACAGGAACCACCAGCCCGCGTCGCTGCGCCGCCACGCCGCCTGGGTGGTCGGGTCGTACATCGCCCCGAACACCAGGCCGGCGCTGCCGTCCGGCGTCGTGGCGCTGGACAACGGGCGCGACACCGCCAGGCCGTTGCGCAGGTGCGCGGGCGGCAGGATCCCCTCGGGGACGTAGTACAGCAGCGGCGGCCCGGCCTGATTCACGGGGTGTAGACCCAGGTCACCGGCTTGTTGCTGCCGTCGAACAGCGGCAGGCACATCACCTGGCCGGACAGCGGCGATCCGATCGCTGCGCCTTCGTCCTCGGGCAGGGTCCATTCGCTGTGCAGGGTGATGACGATGGTGGACGTGCCCAGCCCGCCGTTGTTGGCGCGGTTGCCCAGGGTCAGGGTCACGGCACCGGTGCCGCCGGCGCCCCCCGCGGTGCGGAACACCGACGGGTTCTGCACGTCCAGGGACAGCGCGATGTCGACCGGGTCGCCGGCGCCGAACACGCCGCGCGCCAGCACCGATCCCGGATGCTTGCGCAGCGACAACTTGGGGTCGAAGCGCAGCGAGAAGCCCGACACGTCGACCTCGGCCACGCCGTTCAGCGTGCACGACATCAGATCCCAGGCCGCGGTCGACACCGGCAGGGTCGGCAGCGCGGCGTTGGCGTAGACCAGCGGTTCGACGATCCCGTCCGCCGACGAGAACAGCCCGCGGATCGACATTTCGACGTCGTCGCCTTCCTTCCAGCTGATCTCGTCGCAGTACATCGTCCCGTTCAGGGCGGTGCGCTTCTCATGCACGGACCCGGCGGCGAACTCGGGCAGGCCGGTGGCCAGCTTGCCGAAGTAGCTGACGTAGCCCAGGGTGCCGTCGAGCAGCACCGCCGGCAGGTCGGTCGACCCGTTGAGCTTGGTCAGCGCGCCGCCGATGTCACAGGTGCGCAGTTCGGCCGCGGCCGACCGCATGCGCTGCGACTGCACGGTGTAGTGGAACTGCCCGTCCATGCCGCGCCGCATCAGCGACCGCACCGGCCCCGACTTGTGGCTGATGATGCCGCCCAGGGGCACGGTGGCGTGGTTGATGAAGATGGGGGCGAGCAGGGTGCGGGTGGCCATGGGAATCCTTCAGGCGCGCCAAGTGGTGATCAGGTCGAAGACCAGCGCGGAGTCCGCCAGCCAGCCGGTGTCGTCGGGCAGCCAGGGCCCGGCCAGGGTGATGCTGCCGCGCATCAGGCAGCCGGTGGTCCCGAACAGCGCGCGGCATTCGCTGCGGATCAGCCCGGCGCTGTTGCGGGTGCGGCGGAAGCGTTCGGGGGCGGTGTCGTCGCTGACGATCGGGCAATACACCCGGGTGCGGATCTCGCCGGTGCGCCGCTCGCAGTTCAGCGCGCGTTCCTCGGCCGGGAACTCGTCGGCGTGCACCAGCGCGAAGGCCAGGAACGGGCTGGCCGTGATCTCGATCTGCTCGCCCAGCACGTTGGTCGCCACCCCGTCGAGCTCGGGATTGGATCCGCCGTCGCTCTCCAGGATCCGCGCCTTGGCGGTGGCCGCGGTGCCGGCGCCGACCAACGCTTTCCACGTCGCGCTGCCCGCCAGCATGGCGATCCACAGTTCGATGGTCCGGGCTTCGTCGCTGGTGTAGTCGACCGTCATGTCAGCCGCCCTTGCGCGCGCCGGCGCCGCTCACCGACAAGGGACGTTCGTAGCGGTACAGGCAGACGATCAGCGACGGCATGCGCGATTCGACCGTCTCGAGCTTCCATTCCCCGGCGTAGACCCCGCTGGCGATCGCCAGCAGCGCGCCGCGGCGCGGATCGGCGACCACCGCCGCGGGCAGGGCGAAGGCCAGGAAGCGCCGCGACAACTGCCCGTGGCCGTCGCCGTCGGGCGACACGACCTGGGCGCGTTCGTCGGCGATGCCGCGCACCGCGACGGCGGCGCCGCCCGGCGGGGTGTAGGTCGCCGCGATGGTCGCGCCGTCGGTGTCGGCGCAGACCTGGTCGGCGTCGTCGTTGATCAGGTCCCACAGTCCCATCAGGCGCCGCCTTCCACGCGATCCTTGCGCGGCTTGCCGCGCAGGCGCTGGACCAGGCCATGCACGCGCAGGGTGCACTGTTCGGCCAGGGCACGGCCCTTGGCGGCGGTGACCTCGGCCGGGGTGGTGGCATGGGCCAGCGC
>JACDEC010000186.1 GCA_013816645.1 Planctomycetota bacterium | reverse complement strand
GCCAACCGCTTGTCCGCCCCGGCGCTCGCGCCCGATTATGCGGCGCTCTACCGTCGGGTCGCCGCCGATGGGTGACCCGCGCTTCCTCGCGATCGTGGCGATGGCCTGGTCGTGCGTCTTGCCGCTGGCTGCGGTCGAATTGCTGCCGCGCTTCACCGCGGCGCGCACCGGCGACCTGCTGACCTGGGAATTGCGCGGCGTCGATCCCGCCTGGCTGACCTTCGACGTCGGCGCCACCCCGAGCCTGGTGATCGATGGGCCGGTCGGCGGAGGCCGGCGGCGCGCGTGCTACCTCGACCAGGACCATCAGCGCAATCCCGATGGCCTCGATCCCGAACTGGTCGCCATCGGCGAGCGCGTGCTGCGCGTGCGCCATGTCGCGCGCGTCGCGGGCAGCCATCGCTGGCGGCTCTGCGATCCCGCCGGCACCACGCTGCTCGCCGGCGAGTTCACGGTGGTCGACGGCGCAGGCCCGCCCGGCCCGATCGGCCAAAGTCCGCACAATCCGCGGCTGCTGGCTTTCTCCGACGGCACGCCCTTCATCCCGATCGGCCCGAACATCGCGTGGACCAAGGGTCCGGACCGCCTCAAGCTCTTCGACCGCTTCTTCACCGCGCTCGCCGCGGCTGGCGGCACCCACACCCGCATGTGGCTGGCGAGCTGGTGCGGACAGTTCGAATCGGCCGAACCCGATCGCTACCGCCTCGATCAGGCCTGGCTGGCCGACGGCGCGCTGGCCCTGGCGCGCGCGCGCGGACTCAAGGTCACGGTGGTGATCGACAACCACCACGATTTCCACGAGGGCCTGATGGTGCCCTACGGTGCGACCATCGCCGATCGCTTGCGCGTGTTCATGGCGCCGACGCCGGGCGCGCAGTACCTGCGCAAGCTGCGCTACCTGCTCGCCCGCTGGGGCGCCGACGACACCGTGATGGCCTGGGAGCTGTTCAACGAGCTCGACCTCGCCTGCCCGGTGCGCGAAACCGCGCTGCCCTGGGTCGCCGGCGCGACCGCTGCCTTCGCGCGCCTCGATCTCGACCACCGCCTGTGCACCGTGAGCTGGGCGGGCAACGACTGGGACCGCTGCGCCGCGGCTGGAAGCCAGGGCCTGGCCCAGGTCCACCGCTATGTCCTGGAATGGGCGCATTCCGACGAGGCGACCAAGGCCACGACCCGCGATGGCGTCGGCCTGCTCATCGGATCCGCGCGCCGGGCCGACGAGATCGGCCGGCCGTTCCTGTTCGGCGAGGTCGGTTACCAGGGCACCGAGGCGGTGAACCAGGGCAACGATCTCGACAGCGACGGCTTGCTGCTGCGCCAGCAGGCGTGGGCCGGCTTCCTGGTCGGCAGCTGCGGCTCGGGCATGGGTTGGTGGTGGGACGTCTACATCGACTCGCTCGGCCTGTGGAGCCAGTACCGCCCGCTCGCCACCGCGGTCGGCCTGATCGACTGGCGCGACCGCGAGCTTTCGCCGCTGCCGGCTGCCGAACGCGGCACCCTGCGGGTCCTGGGTTGGCAGGGCCCGGGCCAGGCGCTGCTCTGGCCGCAGGCGACCAGCGACACCTGGTACGCCAGCCTGATGGAGGGCCGCGGCCGGCCGCAGTTCCCACGTCCGGTCAAGATCACCCTCATCGGCATGCGCGCCAACGCGCGCTTCGCGGTTCAGCGGCTGGACATGGTCGACAACGCGCTGGTCCCGCTCGCCGACGCGCACAGCGATGGGAATGGGCGACTGCCCCTGGAAGTGCCCGGTGACTGCGGCGATTACGCATTGATCCTCAAGGCGCGCTGAAGAAGCCGAGCTTCCCGAGCTTCCCGAGCTTCCCGAGCTTCCCGAGCTTCCCGGTGCGCTCATAGAACAAGCATCCAAGCGGGGAAGCGGGGAAGCGGGGAAGCGGGGAAGCGGGGAAGCGGGGAAGCGGGTGAAGCTGGGGAAGCTCGGGAAGCTGGGGAAGCTCTCGAATCCCCTTTTGGGTGCGGTTCTTCCTTAGGTGCCGCTTGCCCGTTCTGCTGGTGTCACGCGGCGCGCGCCCGTAACGGCCAGCCCCGCCTGCGATTGCACCCGTCCCCACCCGGCCTACACCGCTCTCCGGAGACCCGCATGCGCCGACCCGCCGCCCTGCTCGCCATCGTCCTCGCCGTCGCTGGCCTCGCCACCGGGGGCTGCCTGCAGAAGGTCGAAGGCAGCAACCGCACCCAGTTCAACATCATGCCCGACGACAAGATGAACGCGATGGGTGGCGAGGCTTACCAGGACATCCTGAGCAAGGAGAAGCGTTCGCAGGACGCCGAGGCCGTGGCCATGGTCGAGCGCGTCGGCAAGCGCCTAGCTGCGCAGGTCAACGACCCCGGCTTCGCCTGGGAGTTCACCCTGCTCGAATCCGATCAGGTCAACGCGTTCTGCCTGCCCGGCGGCAAGGTCGCGATCTACACCGGCATCCTGTCCTTCTGCCAGAACGAGGCTGGTCTGGCCGCGGTGATGGGCCACGAGATCGCCCACGCGATCGCGAAGCACGGCGGCGAACGCATGAGCCAGGGCGTGATGCTCCAGGGCGCGACCACCGCGCTCGCCATGGCGCTGGAAGCCAAGGGCGTCGCGCCGACCAACCAGAACCTGCTGATGACCGCGGTCGGGGCCGGCGCCCAGGTCGGCGTGATGCTGCCGTTCAGCCGCAGTCACGAAACCGAAGCAGACTACCTCGGCCTGATCTACATGGCCAAGTCCGGCTACGATCCCCAGCAGGCCGTCGAGTTCTGGCAGCGCTTCGCCACGCTCGGCAGCGGCGGCCCGGAATTCCTCAGCACCCATCCCGCCAGCGAGCACCGCGCCAGCGACCTCAAGAGCCACATGAACCAGGCCCGCGCCCACTACGACAGCGCGCCCGAGCGCCTGGACAAGGGCGCCGCGGTGCCCGCGCGCTACCTCAAGGCCGCCGCGAAGTGATCGAGCTGGTCGCCGTCTGCGTGTTCGCGGTCGCCGCTCCGCAGGAGACGGCTGCCGACCGCGCGTATGTCGACGGACTCGACGCCATCGATCTCGCGCGCGCCGCCGACGCGGCTGGCGACGCTGATCAGGCGCGGCGCCTGCTCGCCGAGGCGCGCGCCAAGCTCGACCTCGCCGAGGGAGGCTATCGCGCCGCCTTGGCCGACGACCCCAAGCGCGATGAACTCGTCGGCCGCCTCGCGCGCATCGCCGTCGCCGGCCGCGACTGCTGCGGCAAGCCGGCGATCTGGCGACGCTACGGCTTCGAAGGCGCCGACGGTCGTCGCGCTCCAGCGGCGGTGACGCCGTGACCAGGCGCAATCAGCCGATACCCTGACGACATGGACGCGCTCCTCCACTGGCTCCAACTCGACAGCTTCGTGCCCGGCGACCTCCTGGTCGTTGGCGTGCTCATCGTGCTCGAAGGCCTGCTCTCCTGCGACAACGCCGTGGTCCTGGCCCTGCTGGTCAAGGACCTGCCGCCGGAGACGCGCGGCAAGGCGCTGCGCTACGGCATCATCGGCGCGTACGTCTTCCGCATCGCCGCGCTCGCCCTCGCCGCCTGGATCATGAGCAAGTGGTACCTCAAGATCCTCGGCGGGCTCTACCTCTGCTACCTCGCCTACGAGCATTTCGCCAAGAGCCAGGACGACCAGCTCAGCGAGCGCAGCGCGCGCCGCTACCTCGGGCTCAACGCCTTCTGGAGCACGGTGGTCGCCGTCGAGCTCACCGATATCGTCTTCTCGGTCGATTCGATCGCCGCGGCCGTCGCCCTGTCGGACAAGCTGTGGGTGCTGATCCTCGGCGGCCTGCTCGGCATCCTCGCCATGCGCTTCGCCGCCCAGGGCTTCGTCGCCCTGCTCCAGCGCTTCCCGCGCCTGGAGGGCGCCGCGTTCGTCGCGGTGGCGGTGATCGGCGCCAAGCTGCTGCTCGAGTTCCCGGCCGACGTCATCGGCCTGCGCAAGGAGTTCCCGGCCGGGTCCAGCTACGCCACCGCGAAGGAGTACCACGAGCTGGTCCAGCGCCACGCGGCGCCGGTGGTCCACGTGCGCCACGTGCTGACCGTCAACGACGCCGCGCCGCCCGAGCCCGACCTGAAGATCATGCGCGACGCCCAGCTCGCCGCTCTGCCCGCTGAACGTCGCCAGGATCCCGCGGCGCTGCACGAGATCGACGACCGCATCCACGCCGAGCACCGCAAGGCGGAGTCGGATTGGAACCTGCACTACCGACCCCTCGCCGAGATCGAGGGCTGGGTATCGAGCCTGATCGTGCTGCTGATCTTCGCCGCCGGGTTCATGGGCCGCAGCGAGCGCAAACCGACGGACGCACCGCCCGCGACCTGAGGTCGACACCGGTTGCCGCGGGGCGCGGTGGTGGTCCGATCGGGCATGATCCAGCGCCGCTCGTTCCTTTCGTTGTGCCTGGTGCTGACCGTCGCCACCGCCGCCGCCGCAGCGGAAAAAGCAGCGCTGCCGGATCGGCTGGTCTACCTGCAGACCAACCTGCTGGTCGAGGACAACCTCGCCAAGGCCCTCGCCCTGGTCGAGCGCGCAGCGAAGGCCGGCTACACCGGTCTGGTCATCACTGACAGCAAGTTCGATCGGCTGGGCGAGCTGCCCGAACGTTACGCGGTTAACGCCCGCGCCCTGGCCGCCAGCGTCCGGGCCAATGGCATGGCGCTCTACCCCGTGGTCTGCGGAGTCGGCTACATGGGCGGAGTGCTCGCCCAGGATCCCGACCTCGCCGAGGGCCTGCCGCTGAAGGACGTGCCCTTCGTGGTTGGCGACGACGGCTTGGCCCAGGTCGACGCCGATCCCGCGACCAAGCTGCCCGGCGGAGGCTTCGAAGGCGGCAATGCCGATCGCGCGCTCGCCTGGAACTTCCAGGACCTCCCCGGCGTCGCGTCGTTCCTCGACCGCTCGGTGAAGCACGGCGGCGAGGCCTCGCTGCGCATGAGCGATGTCGGCGCCGCCGATCCGCAACACGGCAACTGCCGGGTGATGCGCGAGGTGCCGGTGTCGCCGTGGCGGCAGTACCGCGTCACCGCCTGGGTGCGCACTGCGGCGCTCGAACGTCCGGGCAACGCGCGCTGCGTGGTGCTCGCCGCCGATGGCGCGCCGCTGTCGTCGCAACAATGGGCCTTCGCGCGCGACCAGGACTGGACGCGCTACCGGCTCACCTTCAACAGCCTCGCCCACGAGCGCGTGCGCCTCTATGCCGGCTGCTGGCAGGGGGGCTCCGGCAGCATCTGGTGGGACGACCTCGCCATCGAAGAGGTCGGCATCCTCAATCTGCTGCGCCGTCCGGGCGCGCCGCTCACCGTGCAGCGCGGCGACGGCACCGCACTGGTCGAAGGCCGCGACCTCGAAGCCGTTTCGGATCCCGCCTGCGGCCGCACGCCGTGGCCAGGCGCCTACGAAGTCGACCACGATCCCCCGGCCCTGCGCGTGCAGGACCGCGCGACGCTGCCGGCGGGCACCCGGCTGCTGGTCAGCGGCTACCACGCGGTGATCGACGTCGAGGGCTCCGTCGCTTGCTGCCTGGCCGAACCGCGCGTGCTCGCGTTGATGCGCGACCAGGTGCGCGCGGTCCGCGACCTGCTGCGACCCGACGGCTATTTCCTCGGCCACGACGAAATCCGCCAAGCCGGCTGGTGCGCCGCCTGCAGCGGCCGCCCGCCAGGCGAGACGCTCGCCGCGCATATGCGCGACTGCCTGGCCATGGTCCGCGCCGAGGCGCCGGGCGCGCGGCTGTTCTGCTGGTCCGACATGTTCGATCCCACGCACAACGCGGTGAAGGGCTTCTACCGCGTGAACGGCGACCTCGCGGGATCGTGGAAGGGGCTCGACCCCGATGTCGTGGTGGTGAACTGGAACAGCGGCGCGCAGCGCGCTGAGAGCATGGCGTTCTTCGCCGGTCACGGACACCGTCAGATCCTCGCCGGTTACTATGACGGCGACCCTGCGTCGATCTCGGCATGGTTGGGCGACGTCCCCGCGCGTACGCCGATCAGCGGGGTGATGTACACGACCTGGGCGGCGAACTATGACGCACTCGAGGCGTTCCTGCGCTCGGCGGCGGGGGATTGAGGGCGGTCGATCCCGACGCCCGCGTACGAGCCAACGCCGAGGCATGCAGGACGCCGCCATGACCAGGTCGCTGGCGGATCTCTGGGATGTTCAGGCCGGTGCGCGCTTGGCCATGCGCACGAGCGCGTGGAGCCGGGCCGAGGTCTTCATCGAGCGGTACAGGACGAAGACCAAGGGGTGTCT